>NZ_MUNH01000391.1:0-7148 GCF_002154615.1 Streptomyces recifensis | reverse complement strand
CCAGCACCGGCACGCCCGCCCGGTGGGCGAGCAGGTCGCGCACGAGGGTGCGCTCCTTGCCCGCCGCCTTGAACTCGGGCCAGTACGCGCCCACCGGGGCGTCCAGGTCCAGCAGACCCCGCTGGTGCAGCAGCAGGAGCGCGGCGGCGGCGACCCCCTTGGTCGCGGAGCGCACGATCTGCGCCGTGCCGCGCTCCCAGGGGGCGGAACCGTCGACGTCACGGGTGCCGGCCCACAGGTCGACGACCCGGTGCCCGTCCCGGTACACGGCCACGGCCGCGCCCCGCTCGCCGAGCCGGGCGAAGTTCGCCGCGAACGCCTCCGCCACCGGCTCGAAGCCCTTGGCAACCGTGCCGTTCACACGCACATCCACGCCGTATTCCTTTCCTCGCCCGCACTCACGAGTGAAACACGGCCGTACGGCCTTGGATTCCTCGGCCCCGCCGGGCGCGACAGACCCCGGCAGCTACCAACTCGCTGGCCCCCTCCGACCCCCTACGCGTCCGACGTCACCGTGCGCGGATCGAACCCGAACGGCAGCTCCAGCCGGTGCGCCCGCATCAGCGCGTCGTCGGAGAGCAGCTTGCCCGTGGGACCGTCGGCCGCGATCACCCCGTCACTGAGGATCAGCGCACGCGGGCACAGCTCCAGGGCGTAGGGCAGATCGTGCGTGACCATCAGCACGGTGACGTCCAACGCCCGCAGGATGTCGGCCAGTTCGCGTCGCGAGGCCGGGTCGAGGTTGGAGGACGGCTCGTCCAGGACGAGGATCTCCGGCCGCATCGCCAGGACCGTCGCCACCGCGACCCGGCGCCGCTGCCCGAAGGAGAGATGGTGCGGGGGCCGGTCGGCGAACTCCGCCATCCCGACCTGCTCCAGCGCGGTCCGCACCCGCTCCTCCAGCGCGGCCCCCTTCAGCCCGGCCGCCGCCGGCCCGAACGCCACGTCCTCCCGCACGGTCGGCATGAAGAGCTGGTCGTCGGGGTCCTGGAAGACGATGCCGACCTTCTGCCGGATCTCGGCCATGTGCCGCTTGCCGACCGGGAGTCCGGCCACGGTGACCGTGCCGGTGCCGCCGGACAGGATGCCGTTCAGGTGCAGCACGAGCGTGGTCTTGCCCGCGCCGTTCGGCCCGAGCAGCGCGACCCGTTCACCGCGCGGGACGGTGAAGTCGACGCCGAACAGGGCCTGGTGGCCGTCGGGGTAGGCGAAGGCGAGGCCGGAGACTTCCAGCGACAGCGGTGCGGTACTCACAGGAACCATCCCAGCAGACAGACGACGAGGGCGGAGCAGGGCAGGGCCAGCGCGCGCAGCCACTGGTCACGGGTGGCGGTGACCTCGTCGATGACCGGCATCGACCCGGCGTAACCCCGGCTCACCATGGCCAGATGCACCCGCTCGCCACGCTCGTAGGAGCGGATGAACAGCGCGCCCGCCGACTTGGCGAGCACCCCCCAGTGCCGTACCCCCCGCGCCTCGAAGCCGCGCGACTCGCGGGCGATCCGCATCCGGCGCATCTCGTCGGTGATGACGTCGCCGTAGCGGATCATGAAGGAGGCGATCTGCACCAGCAGCGGCGGCAGCTTCAGCCGCTGGAGACCGAGCAGCAGTTCGCGCAGGTCGGTGGTGGCGGCGAGCAGCACGGACGCGGCGACGCCCAGGGTGCCCTTGGCCAGCACGTTCCAGGCGCCCCACAGGCCGTTGACGCTCAGCGAGAGCCCGAGGACGTGCACCCGCTCGCCCTCCGCGACGAATGGCATGAGCACCGCGAACGCGACGAACGGCACCTCGATCAGCAGCCGCTTCAGCAGGAACCCCGCGGGCACCCGCGCCCGGTGCGCGACACAGGCCAGCAGCACCGCGTACACCCCGAACGCCCACATCGCCTCGCGCGGGGTGGAGACCACCACCACGACGAAGGCGAAGACGGCCGCCAGCTTGGTGTGCGGAGGCAGCCGGTGCACGGCGGAGTGCCCGTGCCGGTAGAGCTTGTGCGCGTGGCCCGCTCCCATGTCAGACGCTCGTGTTCGCCGGGGAGGCGTCGTGGTCGTGGCGGCGGCGCACCGCCCAGAAGACCGCGGTGCCGGCGACGACGGTGACGCCGACGCCGATCACGCCCGCGAGACCCCCGGAGAGCCGGGCGTTCGCCACGTCCTTGACGCCGTAGTCGGCCAGCGGGGAGTCCGAGGAGTGGTGCGGCTCGGTCTTCTTGTCGATGCCCTTGTCGTGGGCGACCTTCTCCAGGCCGTCCGGGTTCGCGGAGGCGTAGAAGCTGACGAACCCGGCGAGGACCAGCGAGGTCACCAGGCCGGTGATCCACAGGGTGCGCCGGGAGGTGCGGGCGGCGGCCGGGACCGGGGCGGGGTCGGGGGCGTCGACCAGCTCGCCGTTCACCCGGAGCCGGAGCTTCTGCCGCAGTCCGCGCGCGCCGTACACGAGGTCGGGGCGGACCGCGACGACGGCGGCGACGGTGAGCGCGGTGATCACGGCCTCGCCGACGCCGATCAGCACATGGACGCCGATCATCGCGGTGGCCACCTTGACGATGGACACGTCGGTGGTGCCGCCGATCGCGTAGATCAGAGTGAAGACGACGGCCGCGGCGGGTACCGAGAGCAGGGCGGCGACGAAGGAGGCGGCGGTGATCGAGCGCCGGGAGCGGGGCAGCACCGCCAGCAGCCCCTTGAAGACGGCGTACGCGACCACGGTCGTGACGATCGCCATGTCCGTGATGTTCACGCCGAGCGCGGTCAGCCCGCCGTCCGCGAACAGCACGCCCTGCATGAGCAGCACGACCGACACGCACAGCACGGCCGTATAGGGGCCCACGAGTATCGCCGCCAGCGCTCCGCCCAGCAGGTGGCCGCTTGTTCCGGCCGCCACGGGGAAGTTGAGCATCTGTACGGCGAAGATGAACGCGGCGACCAGGCCGGCCAGCGGCGCGGTGCGCTCGTCCAGTTCGCGGCGGGCACCGCGCAGGCTCACCGCGAGGGCGCCTGCGGCGACCACCCCGGTGACAGCGGAGGTGGGGGCGTCGATGAATCCGTCAGGTACATGCACCGTTCAATTTTAAGCGCTTGTTGCGAATGCCTTGCAAGAGCGAGGTGGTCTCGTTTCCCGTCCGGCCCCCGGGGGCAGAAATCGGAAAATATGCGACATTAGAGACGAAGCGGCTTAACGGCCTTCGTGGCGGTCACTGAACGTGAGAGGGCGATCCGATGTCCGTGGTCGAGCAGTACGCACGCGCCCACATCGTCACCGAGGCGGAGGACGACCCCGACGCGATACGCGTGGTGCTCCGCTACGACCCCGACGCCGACCCCCTCTCCGTCCAGGTCGGCCTGCCCGGCCCCGCCGAGTGGACCTTCTCCCGGTCCCTGCTGGAGGACGGACTCCAGGCCCCCGCCGAGAGCGGGGACGTACGGGTCTGGCCCTGCGGGCGCGTGCAGGCGGTGCTGGAGTTCCACTCCCCGCAGGGCGTGGACGTGGTCCAGTTCGACGTGAAGTCGCTGACCCGGTTCCTGCTGCGCACCTACACGGCGGAGCCCGTACGGAACTGATCAGCCGCCGAGCCTGAGCAGGGTGGCGACGATCGGGCCGGCCGTGTCGCCGCCGTGGCCGCCCGCCTGCACCACACCGGCCGAGGCGAGGTCGCCCCGGTAGGCGGTGAACCAGCCGTTGGGCTTCTTCTGGTTGTCGACCTCGGCCGAGCCGGTCTTGGCGCCGTAGTCCGGACCGAGCCCGGACATCGCCTCGGCCGCCGTGCCGTACGCGGCCGTGAAGTTCATCAGTTCGCGGAGCTGGCCCAGCGTCTTCGCCGACATCGTGCGGGACGCCGTCGCCAGCGTGCGGTGGTCCACCGACGGGGCGACCAGGTACGGCTGGTGGAAGGTGCCGGTCTTCACCGTCGCCGCCACCGAGGCCATGTTCAGCGGGTTCATCCGCACCCCGCCCTGCCCGATCAGTGAGGCCGCCATCTGCGCCGCCGACTGCACCGGTACCGAGCCGTCCAGCGTGGGCACGCCGACCGACCAGTTGTTCATGGAGAGGCCGAAGACCTGCTGGGCCTGCTTGGTCAGGTCGTCGTTCTTCAGCTTCTTCGCCTGACTGATGAAGGCGGTGTTGCAGGAGCGGGCGAAGCTCGCCTTGAAGGTGCCGTTCTTGATCTCGAAGTCGTCGTCGTTGTGGAACTTCCAGCCGCCGAAGGTGAAGGTCTTCGGGCAGGGGTGCTTCTTGTCCGCCTCCGCCAGGCCCTTCTCGATCAGCAGCGAGGAGGTGATCACCTTCATGGTGGAGCCGGGGGCGAGCGAGCCCTGGAAGGCGATGTTGAAGCCGTGGCCGCTGTTGGCGACCGCGAGGATCTCACCGGTCGACGCGCGCAGCGCCACCACCGACGCCTGCTCCCGCTTGGCCACCTGCTGCTCGGCAGCCGCCTGGAACCTGGGGTCAAGCGTGGTCTTCACCGTCCCCGGCGTGCCCTCGCTCAGCTCCACCAGCGTCTTGTCCGACAGCCCGGCCTTCTCCGACGCCTTGCCACGCACCACGCGCAGCTCCACGCCCGCCTTGCCGCCGGCCGTCTTGCCGTACTTCTCCCGCAGCCCGTCCAGCACCGACCCCAGCGAGGGGTACGCGGTCACGGTCAGCTCGCCGCCGGTGCGGTCCAGCGCCTTGACCGGCGGGGTGCCGGACGCGCCGGTCACCAGGGTGTCGCCGTCCCTCAGCTCCGGGTGCACCACGGCGGGCTGCCAGCCGACCAGGGCCGCGCCGTCGCTCGCCCGCCGCACCACGGTCAGCGAACTGCGGTAGGCCAGCGGCTTGCTGACGCCCTGGTAGGAGACGGTCGCCTTGACGGAGAAGGGCACCTTCGTGCCGGTCGCCCTGCCCGCGGTGAGGGTGACGTGCCGCAGGCGGGCGTCCTTGGTGTAGCCGGTGAGCAGCGCGGTGGCGGCCTTGGCGTCGTCGGTCGCGGCGGCCGCCTCGGTGACACGGCCCTCCTGCCAGGCAGTCAGGAAGCGGGAGGTGACCGTCCTGACCTCCAGTGCGCTGGGCGGCCCGGTCTTCACGCTCTTGTGGTCGGACAGCGTGGACGCCTCCTCGGCGGACGCCCCGCCGCCGTACAGCGCGTAGAGGCCGAACCCGGCGCCGCCGACGACGAGGGCGATCATGCCGCCCAGTACGGCGGGTTTCCGCTTCGGCCGTTCGGCGGCACGCCTTCTCTTGCCCACAGTCCCAAGTCCTCCGCGCTCTCCCCGGGGTCCCCGCAGCCCTCACACGTCCCCAACGACCTCAACAGCCTAGAGTCCTCGCGGACTCGGCCGATCTCAGCCCGCACTCCGTAGCACTCTTGCGACAATAGGACCGGCGGCGTCGATGCCGTGCCCGCCGTCCTCCGTCATCGCCGCCGCCGCGATGTCGTCCCGGTATCCGGTGAACCAGCTGTTGGACCGTGACTGCCCGTCGACCTCCGCCGAACCGGTCTTCGCGCCCACGTTCCCGCTCAGCCCCGCCATCACGCCCGCCGCGGTGCCGCTGCGCGCGGTGCGGTTCATCATCTCCCGCAACTGCTGGGACGTACCGGGCGCCAGCCCGCGCGCGGTGGCGGCCCGGCGGCCGTCCAGGCTCAGCGGGACGATCACCGGCTGCCGGAAGGTGCCGGTCTTCGCGGTCGCCGTGACCGACGCCATGTTCAGCGGGCTCATCTGGACCTGGCCCTGCCCGATCAGCCCGGCCGCCCGGTCGGGGCCGTCCGGCGCGGGGACCCGGCCGTCGAAGGAGGGGACGCCCACCTTCCAGTCGTTGCGCCCGATGCCGAACCGCTGCGCGGCCTCCGTGGCCAGCGAGTCCGCCTTCACCTCGTCCGCGAACTTCACGAACGCGGTGTTGCAGGAGCGGGCGAAGCTCTCGGAGAGGGTGGCGTTCTCGTTCGGCGCCAGTCCCGTGAGGTTGGTGAAGGTCTGGCTCTGCCACACCGCCGACGGCGGACAGGGCGCCGGGCCGTTCGCCGAGGTCAGGCCGGAGTCGATGAGGGTGGCGGCACTGATGATCTTCATGGTGGAGCCGGGGGCCAGCTCACCGAGGAAGGCCGCGTTGAAGCCGTCGTCGCGGTGGTTGGCGAAGGCCAGGATCTCGCCGGTGCTGGGCTGCACGGCCGCCACCGAGGAGTTGGTGTAGTCGGTCACGGCCGCCTCGGCCGCCGCCTGGGCGCGCGCGCTGAGGGTGGTGCGCAGCTTGCCGGGCTTGCCCTTGACCAGGGTCATCAGGGTGGTGTCGGCCGCGCCGCTGCCCTCGTGCCGGACCACCAGCTCGACCCCCGGCCGGCCGCCCGTCCTGTCCCCGTACCGCTTGCGCAGCTCGTCCAGGACCGGGCCGAGGGAGGGGTACTTCTCCTTGGTCAGCACCCGGCCGTCGCGGTCCACGGCGTCGATCTGCGGGGTGGCGGACTCCTCGACGGTCAGCGAGTCGCCCTTGGCCAGCTTCGGATGCACCAGCGCGGGGTCCCAGTCGACCAGCGGGCGGTGCGAGTTGACCCCGCGCACCACGGTCAGCCGGCTCGCGTACGCCAGCGGCCGGGTCTCCTTCCCGTACGACACCGTCGCCCGCACCTCGAAGGGCACCGTGCCCCCGTTCGCCTTGCCGGGGGTGATGTGCACACCGGTGATGTGCGCGTCCGAGCCGTACGCCGTCAGCAGCGACTCGGCGTCCTCGGGGAAGTTGGTGAGGTTCGCCGCCTGCTCCGGCCGGCCCTTCTCCCAGGCGGCGAAGAACTTCGCGGTGGTCTGCTCGACCTCCTCGCTGCTGGGCGGCCCGGTCGGTAAGGCCTTGACGCCGCCGGTGGCGGTGCTGTTCAGCGCCGAGGCGATGTTGTACATGCCGTACCCGGCCCCGCCCAGCATCGTCACGCAGACGCCGCTGATGACCGCGACTCTGACTCCCTTGCCCATGAAGCGATTCCTCCCCGTGAAGTCCCCGTGGTCGCACCGGATTCCTGAACGTGTTCAAAAGTTGGTGCGGACGGAACTGTATGTGCTCCACAGGCAGTTGGGGCGGTGGTTTCCGATACTTGTCCGAACGGAGACGTTGAACGCCCACGCACGAGAGGCGGGCCCGGACGACGTGCGTACGCCCGGACCCGCCTCTCGTGCGTGGGC
>NZ_MUNH01000390.1:0-22831 GCF_002154615.1 Streptomyces recifensis | reverse complement strand
CCTCAAGCGCGCTTGAGGTCGAAGAGTGGGCTTTCCGGAAGCGGAGAAACGTCGAACCTGGGGGTCCCATGCACGCCGTCCGTCTGTACGCCTTCGGGCCGGCCGAGAACCTGACGTACGAGAAGACCGACGACCCCGCCCCCGGTCCCGGCCAGGTGCGGATCGCGGTCGCGGCGGCCGGGGTGCATCTGCTGGACACGGCCCTGCGGGAGGG
Organism: Streptomyces recifensis; assembly: GCF_002154615.1. Taxonomy (NCBI): domain Bacteria; kingdom Bacillati; phylum Actinomycetota; class Actinomycetes; order Kitasatosporales; family Streptomycetaceae; genus Streptomyces; species Streptomyces recifensis. The sequence goes on along the minus strand of NZ_MUNH01000390.1, from coordinate 22,617 downwards.
ACGGCAGGGGCCGTTGCCCGCACTGCCCGCACTGCCGACCGTGCCCGGCCGGGAGGTCGCCGGGGTGGTGGAGGCGCTCGGGGAGGGCGTGGACGGCGCGTGGCTCGGCAGCCGGGCCGTCGCCCACCTCGGTTTCGCCCCCGGCGGGTACGCCGAACTCGCCGTCACCGACGCGACCCGGCTGCACCCGGTGCCGGAGGGCCTGGGCTTCGCCGAGGCCGTCGCCATGATCGGCACCGGCCGCACCGCGCTCGGCATCGCGGGCTTCGCGGAGCCGGGCCCGGCGTCGGTGGTGGTCGTACCGGCGGCGGCCGGCGGCATCGGCACCCTGCTCGTGCAGCACGCGCGAAACGCCGGGGCGACGGTGGTGGGACTGGCGGGCGGCGCCGGGAAGACCGCACGGGTACGGGCGAACGGCGCCCACCTCGCGGTCGACTACACCCGCCCCGGCTGGCCCGCCGAGGTGCGGGCGTGGCTGGACGGAAGGGAGGCCACGCTCGTCTACGACGGGGTCGGCGGCGAGGTCGCCCGCGAGGCCGTCGCCCTGCTCGGTCCGGACGGCCGGCACCTGGTCTTCGGCTGGTCCGCCGAGGGCATCGGGGACGGGGCGCGGGGCCACTTCACGGAGGGGGTGTCCGAGTCCGTGCTCGGCCCGGAAATGCTCCGGCGCGGCGGCGGTCTGCGGGCCTTGGAAGAGCGGGCCCTCGCCGAGGCCGCGGCGGGACGGCTGCGCCCGGCCGTCACCCGGTTCCCCCTCGCCGAGGCGGCCGCCGCGCACCGGGCGCTCCAGACGCGCGGCACGGTCGGGAAGGTGGTGCTCGAACCATGAGGAACCGTTACGGCGCCGGTCGGCGCGGGCCCTCCGACGCGGATGCGACCCGCCCCGATACGTGGTCTTCTGGCCAGATGAGCATCGGCCGAACGGGTGAGCGCGGTCCGGTCCCCGCCGGAGCCGAGGCAGCCGATCCCCACCGCTGGTGGGGCCTCGTCGTGATCGCGCTGGCCCAGCTGATGGTGGTGCTGGACGCGACGATCGTGAACATCGCCCTTCCCTCCGCGCAAGCCGCCCTGCACATGTCCGACGGCAACCGGCAGTGGGTCATCACGGCCTACACGCTCGCCTTCGGCGGGCTTCTGCTGCTGGGCGGGCGGATCGCGGACCTCGTGGGCCGCAAACGCACCTTCGTCATCGGGCTGATCGGCTTCGCGCTGGCCTCCGCGCTGGGCGGCGCGGCGGGCAGTTCCGGCATGCTCTTCGGCGCCCGCGCGCTCCAGGGCGTCTTCGCCGCCGTCCTCGCGCCCTCCGCGCTGTCCCTGCTCACCACGTCGTTCACCGACCCGCGCGAACGCGGCAAGGCGTTCGGGATCTACGGCGCGCTCGCGGGCAGCGGCTCGGCGATCGGGTTCATCCTGGGCGGCCTGCTCACGGAGTACCTGAACTGGCGCTGGTGCCTGTACGTCAACGTGCCGATCGCGATCATCGCCGTCCTCGGCGCCTTCGCCCTGCTGCACGACCGGCCCGGCCACGGCGGCACCGCCCGGCTCGACGTGCCCGGCGCGGTGCTCGGCTGCGGCGGGCTGGTGGCCGTCGTGTACGGGTTCAGCGAGGCCGAGCCGCGCGGCTGGACCGATCCTCTGGTGCTGGCGCTGTTCGCGGTGGGGATCGTGCTGCTGGCGATGTTCGTGTGGTGGCAGAACCGGGCGCCGGACCCGCTGCTGCCGCTGCACATCGTGCGGGACCGGAACCGTGCGGGGTGCTTCCTCACCATGCTGCTCGCGGTGATCGGCATGTTCGGGCTGTTCCTGTTCATGACCTACTACCTCCAGGTCATCCTCGGCTACTCCCCCGTCCGGGCGGGCCTCGGCTTCCTGCCGCTGACCGCCGCGATCATCATCGGGTCGACCCAGATATCCGCCCGGCTGCTGAACCGGGTGGCGCCGCGCCTGCTGATGGTGCCGGGCATGCTGCTGGCCTGTGCGGGGCTGCTGCTGCTCACGCGGATGACGGTGCACTCGTCGTACACCTCGGAGATCCTGCCCGCGCTGCTGCTGCTCGGGCTCGGCATGGGCCTCACCTTCATGCCGGTGTTCGCCACCGCCACGGCCGGGGTCGCCCCCCGCGACTCCGGGGTCACCTCGGCGACCGTCAACACCGCCCAGCAGGTCGGCGGCTCCATCGGCACGGCCCTGCTCAACACCGTCGCCACCACCAGCGCCGCCGCCTATGTCACCGCCCACCTGCGCGGGCCGGCCGACCGCGCCACCGTGGTCCCGGCGGGCGTGGTGCACGGCTACACGGTGGCCATCTGGTGGGCGGCCGCGGTCATGCTGCTGGCCGCGGTGGTCGCGGGCCTGATGGTCACGGCGAAGCCGCCCCGGCACGGGGTGCCCGGAAAGGCGCAGGTACGGGAGTCAGTCGGCTGAGCGGGCCAGGTCCGTCAGCGCCCCGTCGGTGAGGCGGTACACGGTCCACTCGTCCTGCGGGCGGGCGCCGAGCTTCTCGTAGAAGCCGATGGCGGGGCGGTTCCAGTTCAGCACCGACCACTCCAGGCGCTCGTAACCGCGCTCGGCGCAGATCCGGGCCAGCCCGGTGAGCAGGGCGCGGCCGTGGCCGCCGCCGCGTGCGGTGGGGCGTACGTACAGGTCCTCCAGGTAGATGCCGTGCACACCGCGCCAGGTGGAGAAGTTCAGGAACCACAGCGCGAAGCCGGCGGGCTCGCCGGTGGCGTCGTCCACCGCGAGGTGCGCGTACGCCGCCGGGCGCCGGCCGAACAGCGCCTCCCGCAGCTGCGCCTCGGTGGCCCGCGCCTCGTCGGGCTCCTTCTCGTACTCGGCCAGCTCGCGGATCATCGTGTGGATGACGGGTACGTCGTCGGGGCGCGCGGTACGGATCATGCCCGGCAGCGTAGTCAGCCGGACGGCGCGGCCGGACTCCGGAACGGCTTTCCCGCACTCCCCCGGTCCCGCACCAGCGGATAGCAGGCCAGCCCGATCAGCGCGGCCAGGGCGTGCCCGACGTCGGTGAAGGTCCGGCCGCCGACCAGGGGGGCGGTGTACACGGCGAGCAGCACCGCGAGGTAGGCGTACTTCCACGGCGCCGCGATCCGGTACGTCAGCACACCCATGACCCCCGCGAGGGCGTAACTGACCCCGATGTCCAGCGTGTTCACGGCCGAGGCGGGGGCATGCCCGTCGTTTATCGCCCGCAGCAGCGCCAGCTCACTGACCAGTGTCGCCAGCACATGCGCGGCCACACAGACCACGACCCACCGGGCCGTCCCCACCCACCGCTCCACCTGTGCGTGAAAGACGCTGTACGCCGCCACATACGGCAGCCAGTGCTCCCCGTCGATCCACATCCCACTCGTGACCAGCACCCGCACCGGGTTCTGCGACAACTCGTGGATGTTCGTGGACCGCTGCCGCAGAAACTCCTTCTCGAACTCGGGCGACATATGGTGCAGAGCCACAGTGGTGACAAACAGAATGGCAAGCCACACATAGGTCCCGGGCGCGGACCGCACGTAGGCCACCACCGCCCGACCCGCTCGCCCCAAACCGGCACCCCGTCTCACACCCGCCAGTATGGTCACCGGGGTGCCCACCCCGCCCTCCGACCGCCGTGCCCTGATCCGCCGGGCGGACCGCTTCCTGACCCACTGGTCCCTGCGTGCCGACGGCCCGTACCTGTCCGGCATCGCCGCCCTGGTACTCCCGGTGACCGCCGCCGACGGCACCCCGGCGGCGCTGAAGGTCCAGCACCTGGACGAGGAGAGCGCGGGTGAGCCCACGGCCCTGCTCACCTGGGCCGGAGACGGCGCCGTACGCCTGCTGGCGCACGACCCGCCCACCGGCACCCTCCTGCTGGAACGGCTGGACGAGCACCGCCCCCTCTCCGCGCTCCCCGACATCCGCGAGGCGGTCGACGTCCTGGGCGCACTGCTCGCCCGGCTCACCGCCCACCCCGCCCCGCCGGGGCTGCGCCGACTGGGTGACATGGCGCGCGGAATGACGGCCCGCCTCCCGCGGGCCCTCCGCGCGGAACCCGATCCCGGCACCCGGCGCCTGCTGCGGGACTGCGCGGCCGCTCTGGGCGAGGTCGCGGACGAGCCCGGCGACCGGCTGCTGCACTGGGACCTGCACTACGACAACGTCCTCGCCGCGGCCCGCGCGCCCTGGTTGGCCATCGACCCCAAGCCGCTGGCCGGCGACCCCGGCTTCGAGCTGCTCCCCGCGCTCGCCAACCGGTACGACCCGGCGGACACGCGCCGCCGCTTCGACGCGCTGACCGCCGCCCTCGGGCTGGACCGGGAACGGGCGCGGGCCTGGACGCTGGCCCGCGTGCTCCAGAACCGGCTGTGGCAACTGGAGGAGGGCGGGGCCGGGCGGCCCCGGGACGACGTACGGCTCGCCGTGGGGCGGGCGTTGCGAGCCCTTTGACAGACACGCCCCCGGACGGACCATCGCGCGGGATAACGGATTTAACGGTCATACCGTACGCGGTATGAAGAGATGTCACCTCGCATACCTCGCCTGTGGCGCGGCGCTCGTGAGCGCGGGAGTAGGGGCGGTCCCGGCGGCCGCCGCTCACCAGACCCTCGTGGTCCGTCCCGGCGAGTCGATCCAGAAGGCCGTCGACGCCGCGCGGGCCGGGGACACCGTGCTGGTGCTCGCCGGCACCTACCACGAGAGCGTGCTGATCGGCACGGACCGCGTCACGCTGCGCGGCGCGGGCGCCCGTACGATCGTCAGGCCCGCCGCCGTCAAGACCGGCAAGGACGCCAACGGCTGCGCCAAGAACGGCGCCGGCATCTGCGTCCTCGGCACCAAGACGAGGAACGTGGAGGGCGTCACCGTCGCGGACCTCACCGTCACCGGCTTCACCCGCGCCGGGATCTTCGGCATGGCGACCGACCGCATGACGGTCCGCCATGTGCACGCCGTCGACAACGACACCTGGGGCATCGCCCAGGAGCGCTCCACCGGCGGCGTGTTCCGCGAGAACGTCGCCGCGCGCAACGGCGACGCCGGAATCTTCCTCGCCAACACCATCAAGGAGGAGGGGGGCGCGTACGACGCCGGACGGACCCTCGTCGAGCACAACCGCCTCGACGACAACCGCATCGGCGTCACCGTCCGCCGCCTGCGCAACGTGAACGTCCAGGACAACGGCATCCGCGGCAACTGCGCCGGTGTCTTCGTCGTCGGGGACGAGAACACCCCGAAGGCCGGTCACCTGACCGTCGCCCGCAACCGGGTCCTGGAGAACAACAAGTTCTGCCCGAAGACCGCGCGCCTGCCCGCCCTCCAAGGCTCCGGCATCGTACTGACCGGCGTCGAGAAGACCCGCGTGACCGGCAACTACGTGCGCGGCAACGCCGGCAAGTCCCCCTTCTCCGGCGGCATCGTGCTCTTCAAGAGCATGGTCGGCGCCACCGGCGACAACAACCGCGTCGACGGCAACACGCTGTCGGCCAACGCCCCCGCCGACCTGGTGAACACCGACACGGGCAAGGGCAACAGCTTCGCGCGCAACTCCTGCCGGGCCTCGAAGCCCGCGGGCCTGTGCTGACCGCCCGCCCGCTGCCCATCGATGACCGAAGAAGGCCGAAGAACGAGAAAGGGCGGCAGATGACGACCGCTGAGACAGCCCCACCGCCCCCCATGCGCCTGCGCGAGCTGGTGTTCGGGGCGGCCTGCGCCGCCGCCGTCCGGGCCGCCGCCCGGCTCGGCGTGGCGGACGCCCTCGGTGACGACCCCAAGCCCGTGGAGGACCTGGCGGCCTCGGTGAAGACCGAGCCCAAGCCGCTGCGCCGGCTGCTGCGCGCCCTGTCCTGCTACGGCGTCTTCGCCGAGCGCCCGGACGGCACCTTCGCGCACACCGACATGTCCCGGCTGCTGCGCGAGGACGACCCCAACAGCCTCCGCGCCATCGCCCTGTGGTGCACCGAGCCGTGGACCTGGGACGCCTGGCCCAGGCTGGACGAGGCCGTGCGCACCGGGGAGAACGTCGTGGAGTCCCTCTACGGCAAGGAGTTCTTCACCTACCTCAACGAGGACGCCCCCGAGTCCGCGGACGTCTTCAACCAGGCCATGACCCGCTCCAGCGAGCAGTCGGCCCGCGAGGTCGCCGCCCTGCTCGACCTGTCCGGCGCCTCCTCGGTGGCGGACCTCGGCGGCGGCCAGGGCCATGTGGTGGCCTGCCTGCTGGACAAGTACCCGACGATGCGCGGCAGCCTGCTGGACCTGCCCCGCGTGGTCGAGAACGCCCTGCCCCGGCTGCGTACCGGCGACCTCGCCGACCGCGCCGAGATCGTGCCCGGCGACGTGCGCGCCTCGGTCCCGGTGAAGGCCGACGTCTACGTCATCAAGAACATCCTGGAGTGGGACGACGCGAGCACCGCCCGGCTGCTCGGCAACGTCACCGCCGCGGGCGGCCCCGGCACCCGCGTCATCGTCATCGAGAACCTGGTGGACGACACCCCCTCGATGCGCTTCAGCACCGCGATGGACCTGCTGCTCCTGCTGAACGTGGGCGGCGCCAAGCACACCACCGAGTCCATGGTCGGCCGGCTCACCTCGGCGGGCCTGGTCGTGGACGACATCCGTCCGGTCAACCCGTACCTGCACGCCTTCGAGTGCCACGTCGCCGGCTGACGCGGCCCCCCTACGGCGGAACCGGCCGCCGGGCCCGCGACGCTGCGGGCCCGGCGGCCGGTGGTCTTCTCCGCAGGAGCCGGACGGCTAGTCGCGCTCCCACACGTAGAAGCGCTCAGCCATCGCGTCCTTCGGGGAGCGCCAGGTCTCCGGGTCGTACGCGCTGACGTACGCCGACAGCCGCTCGCTGATCCCACGGAACTCCGGGTGGCCGGCCACCTTGGCGATGGCCGGGGCCGGGTCGCTGTCCGACTCGACGAGGTGCATGTACACATCGCCGAACTGGAACAGGCTGCGGCGGCGCACCCCGACGAGGTGCGGCAGCTCGCCCCGGTCCGACTCCGCGAAGATCTTGGCGATGTCCTGGGCGGAGCCCGGTGCCATCCGGGCCACGATCAGTCCCTGGTGCATGGCAGGTGTCCTCTTCTCCCGCTCGCCGGTCAGTCGGCCAGGGCCGGGGCGGGGCGGTCCCCGGCGGCCTGCTGGATCTTGTCCCGGATGAGCGCCATCTGGACCTTGGAGTTGCGGTTGATGTTGTCGGTCATCCACTCGTCGTCGACCGGCGCCTCGGGCTTCATGGCGAAGTCCTGCGTCCACACCATCCGGGTGCCGCCGGGCACCTCCTCGTAGGCCCAGTGGATGTCCATGTGGGCGAAGGGGCCCGTCTCCACGCGGCGGGCGCGGACGGTGCGGTTCTCGCGGTCCGGCTCGCGCTCGGAGACCCAGCTCCACACGGTGCCGTTGTCGTCCGGGTGCATGGTGAGCCGGAACGTCGTCTTGCGGCCCTCCCGCTTGAGGACCTCGACGGACGCGTACTCGCTGAACAGCTGCGGCCAGTTCTCCAGGTCGTTGGTCATGTCCCAGACCAGGTCGAGCGGAGCGGCGATGGTGATCTCGTTCCGGGTGTGTCCGGCCATGTCAGGCTCCTGCCATCAGTGCGCTGTTGACGAGGTCGAGGAACGCCTGCGGCGTCTTGCAGCGCTCGGCGTCCGGGGGCATCGGGGTGCCGTGCCGGTTCTCCAGCTCGCCGACGATGCCCAGCAGGCCGAGCGAGTCGAGCCCCAGCGTCTCGAAGGGGGTCGCGGGCTGCTTCCGCAGCAGTTCCGGGGCGACGGTGATGCCCGCCGCCTTCTTCATGAGGGCGGCCAGTTCTTCTTCGGTGATCTGCGCGTTCATGCCGTTCTCTCCTTTGCTGTTCGCCTATCGGTCGCCGTGCCGCAGCACCAGCGCCGAGTTCGACCCCATGAGGCCCCGGCTGAGGACCAGCGCCGTGCGCGGCTCGGCCACGCGGGCGCTCCCGGTCACGAGATCCAGGTCGTGGCAGACGTCCACCACGTTCGGCGTCGGCGGGATCAGGCCGTGCTCCATCGCCAGCACCGCCGCCGACACGTCCAGCACCGGTGCCGCGCAGTACCCGCGGCCGATACCGGTCTTCGGTGCCGTCACCGGCACCCGGCGCCCGTGGTCACCGAGCGCGTCCACCAGTGCCAGCGCCTCGGCACGGTCCGCCTCCGGCACCCCGAGGGCGTCGGCGAAGACCATGTCGACCTCCTCCGGGGCGCAACCGGCTTCCGCCAGCGCGTTCCGGACGGCCTGCGCCAGCCCCTCGCGGGACTCCTCCCAGCGGGAGGCCCCGGTGAACGTCGCCGCGTGTCCCGCGACGTACGCCCGGACCTCGGCCCCGCGCTCCCGCGCGGACCGCTCCGCCTCGACGACGAGCATCGCCCCGCCCTCGGCGGGCACGAACCCGCACGCCGCGTCGGTGAAGGGGCGGTACGCGCGCGTCGGGTCGCTCTCCCCGCTCAGCTCCCCGTACCCGAGCTGGCAGACCACCGAGTACGGCGCGAGCGGCGCCTCGGTGGAGCCGGCCACCATCACATCGGTGCCCCGGCGGACCGCGCGGGCGGCGTGCGCGAGGGCGTCCAGACCACCCGCCTCGTCGGAGGCGACCACCGAGCAGGGCCCCTTGAGGCCGCGCCGGATGGAGATCTGGCCGGTGCTGGCCGCGTAGAACCAGGCGATGGACTGGTACGGGCCGACGAACCGGCTGCCCTTGCCCCACAACTGCTGGAGCTCGCGCTGGCCGAACTCGCCGCCGCCGGAGCCGGAGGCGGTGACCACCCCGATGGAGTAGGGGTCCGCCGCGGTGTCCGCCTGGCCCAGGCGGGCGTCCTCCAGAGCCAGGTCCGCCGCCGCCATGGCGAAGTGCGTGAAGCGGTCGGTCTGCACCAGGAAGCGTTCCTCGACCACGGCCGGGTCGAAGGCGCGGACCTCGCCCGCCACCTTCAGCGGCAGGTCCTCGCAGCCCTCGCGGGTCACCCGGTCCAGGACGCTGATGCCCTCCTGGGTGGACTTCCAGAAGGTCTCGGTGCTGATGCCGTTCGGCGCGACCACCCCGATACCGGTGACGGCCGCACGCCGTTCCTCGGTTGCGCTCATCGTGTCCTCACTCCCTCGGCCGGGTCAGGATCACCGCGGACTGGAAACCGCCGAACCCGCTGCCCACGGAGAGCACGCCGTTCAGCTTCCGCTCCCGTGCCTCGCGCGGGACGTAGTCCAGGTCGCACTCGGGGTCGGGGGTCTCGTAGTTCGCGGTCGGCGGGACGGCCTGCTTGGCGAGCGCCAGCACACACGCCACCACCTCGATGGCCCCGATCGCCCCGAGGGAGTGCCCCACCATCGACTTGATGGAGCTCATCGGGGTGTCGTAGGCGTGCTGCCCGAGCGCCCGCTTCACCGCGGCCGTCTCGTGGCGGTCGTTCTGCCGGGTGCCGGAACCGTGCGCGTTGACGTAGTCGATCGCGGTCGGGTCGATCCGGGCCTGGTCCATGGCGGTCTCGATCGCACGGGCCATCTCCAGGCCCTCGGGGGTCAGACCGGTCATGTGGTACGCGTTGCCGAACGTGGCGTACCCGCTCAGCTCGCAGTACACGTGCGCACCGCGGGCCCGGGCGTGCTCCAGCTCCTCGAGCACCAGCACCGCGCCGCCCTCGCCCATGACGAACCCGTCACGGTTGTTGTCGAAGGGGCGGGAGGCGTGCGCCGGGTCGTCGTTGTTCGGGGACGTCGCCTTGATCGCGTCGAAGCACGCCATCGTGATCGGGGATATCGGCGAGTCGGAGGCACCGGCCAGGCATATGTCCGCCCGGCCCTCCTGCACGGTGTGGAAGGCGTACCCGACGGCGTCCAGGCCCGAGGTGCAGCCCGTGGACACCGTCTGCACCGGGCCCCGCGCGCCGAACCGCTCGGCCACCGACGAGGCGACCGTGCTGGGCGAGAACGCCCGGTGCAGTTCGGGCCGGGCCTGGGTGTGGTCCACATCCCAGCGCTGGCCGCCATGGCTGACCAGCACATAGTCGTTCTCCAGCCGGGTGGTGCCGCCGACCGCGGTGCCGACCGACACCGCGATCCGCCACGGGTCCTCGGCCGCCAGGTCGAGTCCCGAGTCGTGCACCGCCTCGTCGCCGGCCACCAGCGCGAACTGGATGTACCGGTCCGCCCGCTGCACCTGCTCGGCGTCGAGCCCGTAGGCCAGCGGGTCGAAGTCGCACTCGGCGGCGATCCGGGAACGCAGCCCCGAGGGGTCGAAGAAGGTGATGCCGCGCGTCGCGGTCCGGCCGTTGGACAGCAGGTCCCAGAACGCGGGCGTACCGATCCCGCCCGGAGCCACGATGCCTATGCCCGTGACCGCCACCCGCCGGGTCATGAGCGCACCTGGTCCCGGCCGGCGGCCACGGCACCACCGGCCTCGGTCACCACCGCGGCGGCCCCGATGACGTCCGTCTCCTCGGTGTCCACGTGCCCGAGCTGCGGACGCGGGGCCAGCGGACCCAGGTGGAAGACGAGGCGGGCCTCCTCGTCACCCACGTTGCGGAAGCGGTGCCGCATGTGGGCGGGGATCATCAGGCCCTGCTCCGGCTTGAGGGGGTGCGCCTCACCGTCGAGGTCCACCTCCAGCCGGCCGCAGATCACGTACACGAACTCCTCGGAGTACGGGTGGTAGTGCTCACCGATGCGGTCGCCGGGCTGCACGATGGCCACGCCCATGAAACCGCTGGTGGAGCCGACCGTCGCCGGGGTCAGCATGGCGCGCAGGTCGCCGCCGCGCCGGGTGTTGTGCTCGGTGTCCTTAAGGTCGATGATCTTGGGACGGTGTTGGATCACAGCTTCCTCCGTGGGATGTGCCGCGTCGGCGGTTGCGGGGTGAGAGGCGGCCACCGGATCAGGCGCCCGAGGCGCGGCGGTCGGTGACGAGGTCCATCCGGACGGCGTCGCCGTCCAGCAGCGCGCGCAGCTCGGACGCCGCGGCCGCGTCGGCGGGCAGCGTGTCCACGCTGTTGCCGCGTACGTCCACCAGGCGCACCACCACCTCGTCGCGCTGGAAGACCGTGCTGCGCAGCACCGCGCCCGCCGGGTCGTCCGCCGCGGTCTGGTCGTGCTGGGAGAGCAGCTCGGCCAGCCGCATGCCCTGGCCGGGGCGGGCCGGGTAGAAGAGCGCGAGGCGGGTGCCCTCCGCGTGCGCGTCGGTCACCACGTGGTGCACCGCGGGGAGCGCCGCACGGGTGAAGAACATCCGGGCCGACTCCTGGTCGTTCAGGTCCCGGTCCTGCTCCAGATAGGGGTTGATGGCCTCCTCGACCGCCCGCACCTCGGGCTGCCGGGCCACGTGCCGCAACGCCGCGAGCAGGTCGCCGCGCACCTCGATGGCCCGCACCACCCGGTTGCCCTGCATGAACAGCGAGGTCCGCAGGAGCTGCGTGGTGTCGTCCACGCGGGCCTTCGGCGAGGCGTAGTCCGCGAGGATCGCCGCGACCTTCTCCTCGGTGCCGGGCTTCACGGTGAAGGTGAGCGCGTGCCGGATGACTCCGTCACCGATGCGCGGGTGCTCCTGAAGGCGGCGGCCGGGGGCGGACTCGGCGGGGACCGCCGGGCCGCCCGTCTCCCGGACGATGTGGAAGCGCAGCGAACGGGTGTCGCGCACGCAGGAGTGCAGCGGCTCCACCATGTGCACGTGCTCCTCGCTGTTCACCCAGGTGAGGAACGGCGGGGCGCTCTCCCACTCGCTGGTGATGAGCCACTGCGAGGGGTTCTCGATGGACTGGCAGAGCTGGTCGCTGACGTGACCGGGCACCTGGGTGACCTGGGAGCAGAGCTGCTCGTACGCCTCCAGGAACTGCTGCTGCGCGCCGTCGTACACGTCGACCAGGAGGACGACCCGCAGCGGGGAGCCGTCGAACACGGACTGGGATACACGCCTGGACACCTCGCGTGCCGGCGTTTCTGAGGGACGTTCAGACGTGGTGGTCATCCTGCACACATCTCCTTCGCGGGGCAGAACCGGTGCCTGCCTTGGATCGGGCCCGGCAGCGTTCCTTGATCCTGTGCCGGGCTCCACGAGCCCGCGACTCCGGTGAACCACGTGGGTGATTGGTCACGCGGAGGTGCCGCCACCGGGAAGGGAGAGTCACAGGCGCCCCGCGCGCCCACCCCCAGCCACTGGAGGCTTCGATGCATCAGAAAGCCGACCACCGGGTCCCCGTCCTCATCGTGGGCGGCTCACTGGTGGGCCTGTCCATGTCCGTGTTCCTGGGCCGTCTCGGTGTGCGGCACATGCTCGTCGAGCGGCATTCCGGGACCTCGGTCCACCCGCGCGGACGCGGCAACAACGTCCGCACGATGGAGCTGTTCCGGGTCGCCGGGGTCGAGCCCGACATCAAGGCGGCCGCCTCACTCCTCGCCGACAACCACGGCATCCTCCAGACGCCCACCCTTGTGGGTGACGCCGGGGAGTGGCTGTTCCGGAACATCGACCCGGGCGGCGGTCTGGCGAAGTTCAGCCCCACCGCATGGTGCCTGTGCAGCCAGAACGACCTGGAGCCGGTCCTGCTGGACGGCGCGCGCGAACTCGGCGGCGACCTGAGGTACTTCCACCGGATGGAGTCGTTCGAGCAGGACGCCGACGGGGTGACGGCGACGGTCCTCGACCGGAACACCGAGGAACGGTTCACCGTCCGCGCGGACTACCTCGTCGCCGCCGACGGCCCGCGCAGTCCGGTACGGCGTGCCCTCGGCATCGGGCAGAGCGGGCCCGGTGACCTGTTCGCCAACGTCAGCGTCACCTTCCGGTCCAGCGCGCTGGCCGACGTGGTCGGTGACCGCCGCTTCATCTGCTGCTACCTCACCCACCCGGACGCGGACGGCGCGCTGCTGCCCGTGGACAACAAGGAGAACTGGGTCTTCCACGCGCCCTGGCACCCCGAGCGGGGCGAGACCCTGGACGACTTCACCGAGGAGCGGCTGCGCGACCACATCCGCCGGGCGGTGGGCGTGGACACACTCGACGTGAAGATCACCGGTATGGCCTCCTGGCGTGCCGCCGAACGCGTCGCCGACCTCTACTCCTCGGGGCGGGTCTTCCTCGCCGGCGACTCCGCCCACGAGATGTCCCCGACCGGCGCCTTCGGCTCCAACACCGGTATCCAGGACGCCCACAACCTCGCCTGGAAGCTGTCCGCGGTGCTCTCCGGCTGGGCCGGCCCCGGCCTGCTGGAGTCCTACGGTGCCGAGCGCCGCCCGGTCGCGGTCGCGACCAGCGCCCGCGCCTCGGCCCGCTCCGTCGAGCACAGCCACCCCGGCTTCGCCCCGGCCCCCGGTGTGGGCGGCGCCAAGCGCGGCGGCATCCTCAACGTGGTCCTCGGCTACCGCTACCCGGCCGGCGCGGTCCTCGGCGCCGACCCCTACGCCGAGGTCGTCCCGGACGAGCTCGCCCTCGACGGCCGCCCCGGCAGCCGCGCCCCCCACCTCTGGCTCCGCCGGGGCGGCCTGCGGCTGTCCACCCTCGACCTGTACGAGCGCTCCATGGTCCTCCTCACCGACGCCCCCGACGACGCGGGCTGGTACGCGGCGGCCCGCCGCGTCGCGGCGGAGGACGGCGTCGCCCTCGACGCCTACCGCCTCGGCCCCGGCCCGGACGCCGACCTCACCTACGACACCGAGGGCTCCGACTGGGCGAAGGCCCACGGCACCACCGCCGACGGCGCGGTCCTCATCCGCCCCGACGGCTTCGTCGCCTGGCGCACCACGAGCGCGGCTGCGGACCCGGACACGGTCCTCCGCGAGGCCCTGACGTCGTTGCTGACCCCGGCCTGACCCCCGGGAACCACCAAGGCCGCCCGCACCCCGAGGTGCGGGCGGCCTTAGCCGTACGGAGCCCCCTGTCGGATTCGAACCGACGACCTACGCATTACAAGTGCGTTGCTCTGGCCGGACTGAGCTAAGGAGGCGGGGGCCGGTGGGCCCGTGTGTGTGCAGTGTACCCATGCGGGGGTGTGGGGCGGTGGGCGAAATTCGAGGGCGCCCAGGTACTGACAGGGCAGGTCGGGGACGGGTACGGTCCTGCCAGTTCACCTGGGTGAACCAATGAACCACCTTCCTACAACGGATCGTCCGGCACGTTCCTGCCGGTAGAAGGGGGCCCCTCACCATGGCCACTGTCACGTTCGACAAGGCGACCCGGATCTATCCGGGTTCCACCAAGCCCGCCGTCGACGCGCTGGAGATCGCGATCGAGGACGGCGAGTTCCTCGTCCTCGTCGGCCCGTCCGGCTGCGGCAAGTCCACCTCGCTCCGCATGCTCGCGGGGCTCGAGGACGTCAACGGCGGCGCCATCCGCATCGGTGACCGCGACGTCACCCACCTGCCGCCCAAGGACCGGGACATCGCCATGGTGTTCCAGAACTACGCCCTCTACCCGCACATGACGGTCGCCGACAACATGGGCTTCGCCCTGAAGATCGCGGGCGTCAACAAGGCGGAGATCCGGGCGAAGGTCGAGGAGGCCGCCAAGATCCTCGACCTCACCGAGTACCTGGACCGCAAGCCCAAGGCGCTCTCCGGCGGCCAGCGCCAGCGTGTCGCCATGGGCCGCGCGATCGTCCGGGAGCCGCAGGTCTTCCTCATGGACGAGCCGCTGTCCAACCTGGACGCCAAGCTCCGCGTCTCCACCCGTACCCAGATCGCCTCCCTCCAGCGGCGCCTGGGCATCACCACCGTCTACGTCACCCACGACCAGGTCGAGGCCATGACGATGGGCGACCGGGTGGCCGTGCTCAAGGACGGGCTGCTCCAGCAGGTCGACACCCCGCGCAACATGTACGACCGCCCCGCCAACCTCTTCGTGGCCGGCTTCATCGGCTCCCCCGCGATGAACCTGGTCGAGGTGCCGATCACCGACGGCGGTGTGAAGTTCGGCAACAGCGTGGTGCCGGTCAGCCGGGACGCCCTCTCGGCCGCCGCCGACCGGGGCGACACCACCGTGACGGTCGGCGTCCGCCCCGAGCACTTCGACGTGGTCGAGCTGGGCGGCGGCGCGGCGGCCACCACGCTGACCAAGGACAGCGCCGACGCCCCGGCCGGCCTCGCCGTCTCGGTGAACGTCGTCGAGGAGCTGGGGGCCGACGGGTACGTGTACGGCGCCGTCGAGGTCGACGGTGACGTGCGGGACCTCGTCGTCCGGGTGAACGGGCGTCAGGTGCCGGAGAAGGGCTCCACGCTGCACGTCGTGCCGCGGCCGGGCGAGATCCACGTGTTCTCGACCTCCACGGGCGAGCGCCTCTCCGACTGACCGGGGAACACAGGCAGTTCACAGGGAGGGGGTCCTGCGGGGCCCCCTTCCGCGTACCCCGGCACGGTTCGGCGGATATCCCGGCACAGGGATCAATTCGGGCGCCCCACGTCAACCCCCTACCCAGAAAGCAGCGCGACTTCATCCCCCGTAAGGGTGACTAAATGTCGCCAAATCAGCACCGAGCGCTACCCTCACTCGCGTGACGCACTCCACCACCCCTCAGACGCGACGCGGCCACCGGGGCGGCCCTGCCCGCCGGATCGGCCGCACTCTCGCCCTCGTCCTGCCCGTCGTCCTGGTGCTCTCCGGAACCCTCGCGGTCACGCGGGTCAACTGGACCGGGGACTCCGAAGGCTCCGTGCTCACCGCCTCGGACGTCGCCCAGGCCCCCGCGAAGGCCGGCACCGCCCGTACGGTCACCGCCAAGAAGGCGGCGCCCCAGGACGTCCTGCGCGACCGGCTGCTGAGCGAGCTTCAGGACAAGAACCCCGGCGTGGTCCTCACCCACCTCCAGCAGGCGGTCAACGGCCACCCCGCGCTCGCCGAGCACTGCACCTCCATCGCCCGCACCCTGGGCAGGGCCGCGGTCCGCCTCTACGGCGCCTCCCGAGCCCAGTCCTACGCCCGCCCGGTGTGCGACACGTCCTTCGCGACGGGTGTGCTGGCGGCACACAGCTGATCCGCACATAGCTCACCGACACACGGCTGATCCGCACATGGCTGATCCGCACACAGCTGACCCGCACACAGCGGATCGACACATGGCTGACCCGCCCATGGCTGACCGGCACACACAAGCGGCCCTGTCGCGCCCCTGGACCCCGGCGGGGCGCCACGTACAGTTCGGGGCATGACCCATCCGAACGTCGCTGCGCGCCCCACCCAAGCCGTTGTCCTGGCCGGGGGCCAGGGGTCCCGGCTGCGCCCCTACACGGACGACCGGCCCAAGCCGATGGTCGAGATCCCCGGCACGGGCACCCCGATCATCGGCCACCAGCTCAACTGGCTGGCCGAAGAGGGCGTCACGGACGTGGTGGTCTCCTGCGGCCACCTCGCCGAGGTCCTCCAGAAGTGGCTGGCCACGGCCGAGCTGCCGCTGTCCGTCACCACCGTCGTGGAGACCGAGCCGCTCGGCCGCGGCGGCGGCCTGAAGTACGCCGCCGCGCACCTCCCCCGCCCCGACCGGCCGTGGTACGCCACCAACGGCGACATCTGGACCCGCTTCTCCCTGCGGGACATGGCCGACTTCCACACCGAGCGGGACGCGGTCGCCACCCTCGCGCTGGCCCGGCCGCGCATCCCCTGGGGCGCCGTGCGCACGGACGGCTTCGGGCACATCACCGACTTCATCGAGGCGCCACCGTCCACCGTCGAGATCAACGCCGGTGTGTACGTCTTCTCCCCCGAGTTCCGCGACCTGCTGCCCGACCGGGGCGACCACGAGCGCGCCACGTTCCCCCGCCTGGCCCGCGAGCGCAAGCTCGCCGGGTTCCCCCTGCCCCAGGGCTCCTACTGGCGGGCCATCGACACCGTCAAGGACCTGACCGAGGCCGCCAAGGAGCTGGACGCCGGCCGCGCCTGACGGGCGCACGCCGAAGGGCCCCGTACCTCACCGCGAGGTACGGGGCCCTTGGCGTGCCGCGGGGGGGTCAGTTGCCGAACAGACCGCCCACCAGGCCGGGCTGACCGGTGGAGGAACCACCCGCGTCGCTGCCCCCGCCCGACTGTGTGCCGCCGCCCGACGTACCCGAGCCGGTGCCGCCGGTCGCCGTACCGCCCGCGCTGGTCGGCCCCGCCGTGGTGCTGGGGGCACCGCCGCCCCCGGTGGTCGGGGTGGTCCGCTGGGGCGGAGCCTGGCCCGTGGTGCCCTGGGTCTGGCTGGGCGCCGCGGGAGCCGTACCGGCCGTGCGGCCCGCGCCGGGAGTGCCGGCCGCGCCGGACGGGCTCGCGCCCGCCGAGGCGCCGCCCGTGGGCGAGCTGGACGCCGAGGGGCTGGCCTGCCCGCGCGGAGCGCCGGGCTTCGAGGGCAGCGGCGAGCCGGGCTGGTTGTTGCGCGGCGCCTCACCCGGACCGGGCACGACCACCCGGCCGGTGTCGCGCACCGCACCACCGAGCAGCGAGCCGACCAGCAGGGTCAGCCCGACGGTGACGGCCGTGATCAGCGCGCCCCGGCGCAGCACGTACCGGCGCAGGTCCCAGAGGGCGGCGCGCGGGCCCAGCGTGCGCCAGGCGCTGCCCGCGAGCCTGCCGTCCACGGAGTACACCGGGGCGCCCGCGATGACCAGCGGGGACCAGGCGGCCAGGTAGATGATGTCGGGCGCGTCGTACGCCGGGACCGTCTTCCAGCTCACGGTGACGATGAGCGCGGCCGAGAGCAGCGCGCCCACCACCGCGGCGACCCGCTGCCAGCAGCCCAGGATGGTCAGCACACCGACCACGACCTGGAGGAAGGCGATGACCAGCCCGGAGCCCACCGGGTGGTGCAGCGCGAACTGGCGCAGCGGCTCCGCCACGTCCCACGGGTGCAGGGTGTTGAGCCACTTGACCATGGAGCCGCGCTCGCCGCCGTCGAAGTAGACGGGATCGCACAGCTTGCCCATGCCGGCGTAGATCGAGATGAAGCCGAGGAAGACGCGCAGCGGGAGCAGCACCACGCCGAGGTTCATCCGGCGGCCGGGGTAGTACGCGTGCCGCGCCGGGTCGTCGCCGCGCCGGGCGGCCCGCGAGCCGGAAGGCCGGAGAGTCGGCTCGTCGGGGTCGAACTCGTCGCTCGAGTAGGCCGGTTCGTCGTACGGGGGCTCGCCGTACGGCGGCTCGTCATAGGCGCTGCCGACCGGACGCATGTGGGGCAGCAGCCGGGTGCCGCCGTCGGGGCCGGTGCGCTGGTGGCCGAGGACGGGGGTCTCGACGGTCGGGTCGAGCCGGTCGTAGGCGTCCGCGTAGCCGGTGTGGTCCGGGTCGAGGCGCGGGATGACCTGGGTGGCACCGGCAGGTTCGTCGGGATGGCGCACGCTGCTGCCCCGGACGGCCTGGAGCAGGCGGTGGGTGCCGGTGTCGTCGGGCGCGGACCGGCCGCTCCAGACGACCGGACGGCGCCGGCCCGCGGCCCCGCCCGCCGGGCCCGCGGCGGACATGCGCGCGGGGTCCTGAGCGGTCAGATGCCGGGCGATTCTCGGGGACTGGGTTCGCCTGCCCCCCGTCCCCAACTGCACGCGGAAGCTGGCGTGATTGACGATGACCTGCGCCGGATCGCTCGGCACCTTCACCATGCTCAGCGCGGGAGCGTCGTCGAAGCCCGACGAGCGGTCCCCCGTGGGAGTGCGGGGTGTTCTGGTGTCCACACTCATCTAACCGAGTGACGCCGAGTTAGGACACTGCCTTGACCGGCCCGATGTGTCCGGGCCGCGTCAAAGTCGTCGTGAACGCCGGTCGTCCCCCGGAATTACCGCATCCGGGGGAATCGCCGAACGGCCGTTCAGGAGCGGCGGCGGGACGCCTCGTACAGCACGACACCGGCGGCGACACCGGCGTTGAGGGACTCCGCGCCACCCGGCATGGGGATGCGGACGCGGTGGTCACAGGTCTCGCCGACCAGGCGGGACAGACCCTTGCCCTCGCTGCCGACCACGATGACGACCGGGCCGGACAGCGCCGCCAGGTCGCCCACCTCGGCCTCGCCGTCGGCGGCCAGGCCGACCACGGTGATCCCGGCCTTCTTGTACTGCTCCAGGGTCCGGGTGAGGTTGGTGGCACGGGCGACCGGCGTACGCGCGGCCGCCCCGGCCGACGACTTCCAGGCACCGGCGCTCATGCCGGCCGAGCGGCGCTCGGGCACGACCACACCGTGCCCGCCGAAGGCGGAGACGGAGCGGACGACGGCGCCCAGGTTGCGCGGGTCGGTGACGCCGTCGAGGGCGACGATCAGCGGGTCCTCGCCCTTGTCGTAGGCACCGGCGGGCAGGTCCTCCGGGTGCGCGTACTCGTACGGCGGGACCTGGAGGACGAGGCCCTGGTGGTTCAGGCCGTTGGTCATGCGGTCCAGCTCGGGGCGCGGGGCCTCCATGAGGTGGATGTTGCCGCGCTCGGCGGCGAGCTGGAGGGCCTCGCGGACGCGCTCGTCGTTGTCGATGAACTGCTGGACGTAGAGCATGGTGGCGGGCACGCCGTCACGCAGCGCCTCGTACACCGGGTTGCGGCCGACGACCAGCTCGGAGGAGGAGCGGCCGGCGCCCTTGCGCTGCGGCGGACGGCCCTGGGCGCGGCGGACCTTGGCGGCGGCGGCACGCTGCTTGGCGTGACCCTTGCGCATCTCGGCCGGGGGCGTGGGGCCCTTGCCCTCCAGGCCACGGCGCCGCTGGCCGCCGCTGCCGACCTGGGCACCCTTCTTGCCTGACATGCGGCGGTTGTTCGCCATGAGTTACCCGTCTCCGTAAGCGTTCGTACGTATGTATGCAGTGTGCCGCCCGGATCGCCGGGCGGCACACTCGATCAAGCCGTGCGGCTAGCGCGGGCCGAGGCTCCAGCGCGGGCCCTGCGGGCTGTCCTCGACGACCAGGCCGGACTGGCCGAGCTGGTCGCGGATGGCGTCGGCGGTGGCCCAGTCCTTGCGGCCGCGCGCGGACTCGCGCTGCTCCAGGACGAGCCGGACGAGGCTGTCCACCACACCGTGGAGGTCTTCGCCGCGCTCGCCGCCCTCACCGGCCCACTCGGGGTCCAGCGGGTCGAGTCCGAGGACGCCGAGCATGGCGCGCACCTCGGCGAGGCGGGCGACGGCCGCCTCCTTGTCGTCGGCGGCCAGCGCGCTGTTGCCCTGGCGGACCGTGGTGTGCACGACGGCGAGGGCCTGCGGCACGCCCAGGTCGTCGTCCATCGCCTCGGCGAAGGCCGGCGGCACCTCGGTGGCCGGTTCGACCTCGCCCCCGGCCTTCTCCAGGGCGCGCTGCACGAAGCCCTCGATGCGCGCGAACGCCACCTCGGCCTCGCGCAGCGACTCCTCGCTGTACTCGATCATCGAGCGGTAGTGCGGGGTGCCGAGGTAGTAGCGCAGGACGATGGGACGCCACTGCTTGACCATCTCGGAGACCAGCACGCTGTTGCCCAGCGACTTGGACATCTTGTCGCCCGCCATGGTCACCCAGGCGTTGTGCACCCAGTACCGGGCGAATTCGTCGCCGAACGCCTTGGCCTGGGCGATCTCGTTCTCGTGGTGCGGGAAGATCAGGTCCAGGCCGCCGCCGTGGATGTCGAAGACGGTGCCCAGGTATTTGTGCGCCATGGCCGAGCACTCCAGGTGCCAGCCGGGGCGGCCGGGCCCCCAGGGCGTCGGCCAGCTCGGCTCGCCCGGCTTGACCGCCTTCCACATGGCGAAGTCGCGCGGGTCCCGCTTGCCGGTCTCGCCCTCGCCGGACGGCTGGAGCAGGTTGTCCAGCTCCTGGCGGGACAGCTCCAGGTAGCCGTCGAAGGAGCGCACGTCGAAGTAGACGTTGCCGTCGGCCTCGTAGGCGTGGCCGCGCTCGATGAGGCCCTGCATCATCTCGATCATCTCGGTGATGTGGCCGGTCGCGCGGGGCTCGTAGGTGGGCGGCAGGCAGCCGAGCGCGGCGTAGGCGTCGTTGAACGCCCGCTCGTTCTCGTACCCGATGGCCCACCAGGGGCGCTTCTGCTCGTGGGCCTTGTTGATGATCTTGTCGTCGATGTCCGTGACGTTGCGGATGAAGGTCACGTCGTAGCCGCGGTGCTCGAACCAGCGGCGCATGATGTCGAAGTTCAGGCCCGAGCGGATGTGCCCGATGTGCGGTGCCGCCTGCACGGTGGCGCCACACAGGTAGATCGAGACACAGCCCGGCTGGACCGGGGTGAAGTCGCGGATCTGCCGGGCGCTGGTGTCGTACAGGCGAATGGTCACCACACCAGGGTAGTGGGAGCGGGGCCGTGCGATGCCACCGGACGGTGACATCGCCGCTCCGTGCTGTCCCCTGCGGGTCTTCAGAGGCTGCCGACCACCTTGCGCGGGGTGACGCGGACGACGACACGCTCGGCGTCGTTGGCGGAGGCCGGGTTGAACTCGGCGTACTTCTTGCCGGTGTACTTCAGGGACAGCTCGTCGATGAGGGCCTGGCCGCCCTCGGTGGTCAGCTCGGCGGTGCCGCGGATCTCGGCGTACTCGTAGGGGTTCTCCGGGTCCGTGACGACGACGGTGACCCGCGGGTCGCGCCTGAGGTTCTTCTCCTTGCGCCGGCCGACCGTGGTGGAGATCAGGACGTCGTCCCCGTCCCGCTTCACCCACACCGGTGACATCTGCGGACTGCCGTCGGGCTGGATGGTGCCGACGACGATGAACACGGGCGTGTCCAGCAGGGACTTGAGCCGGTCGGACAGCGCTGCGGACATGAAGATCCTCCTCGGTCGACGATGGCTGTGCGGGTACCCTCGCACGCCCCTACGACACGCGCACCACGAGGGCCGTGGCGACCGCCATCAGCCCCTCCTCCCGGCCGGGGAAACCGAGCCCGTCGGTGGTCGCGCCGGAGACGGAGACCGGTGCGCCGGCGGCCGCGCTGAGGATCCGCTGCGCCTCGTCCCGCCGCTTGCCGATCTTCGGGCGCGGCCCGACGACCTGCACCGCCACATTGCCGATGGCGAAGCCGGCGTCCCGCACGATCCGGGCCGCCTCGGTGAGCAGGACGACCCCGGAGGCGCCGGACCACTCGGGCCGGCCGGTGCCGAAGTGCTGCCCCAGGTCACCGAGGCCGGCGGCGGAGAACAGCGCGTTGCAGGCGGCGTGCGCGACCACGTCGGCGTCGGAGTGCCCGGCCAGGCCCGGCCCGGCGTCCTCCCACTTCAGCCCGGCGCACCACAGCTCGCGGCCGTCCTCGAAGGCGTGGATGTCGGTGCCGATGCCCACCTGGGGCAGCGCGGGGGTCTCAGAAGCCATCGTTGAGCCTCCTGCGGGCGAGGACCGCCTCGGCGAGAACGAGGTCCAGCGGCCGGGTCACCTTGAACGCCTCCTCGTGACCAGGCACGGTCACGACCCGCTCGCCCAGTCGCTCCACCATGCTCGCGTCGTCGGTGACGTCCTCGGTGACCGTCTCGTGGGCGCGGATCAGGGTGGCCCGGTCGAAGCCCTGCGGGGTCTGCACGGCACGCAGCCGGGCCCGGACGGGGGTGCCGAGCACCGGCTCGGGCTCGCCGGGGACGGCCGCGGGCTCGACCTCCTTGACCGTGTCGGCCAGCGGCAGCGCGGGGACCACGGCCAGGGCGCCGTCGCGCACCGCCTCGACGACCGTGTCCACGGTGTCGACGGGGACGAGGGGGCGGGCGGCGTCGTGCACCAG
>NZ_MUNH01000389.1:0-10692 GCF_002154615.1 Streptomyces recifensis | reverse complement strand
GCGCCCGGCCCACCCTGCGAGGCTGAACACCTCCCGGCGGGTGGGCCGGGCGCACAACGGTGCCGGCGTTCACCGGACGACCGGGCGGGCGGACGACCGCACGGCGAGTCCCGACACCGACGGGGCACCCGGGCACGCCCGGGCCGATGCGGGGACACGCAGGCCCCGACCGAGGGTTGTGGCGTGGAGATGGGCGGACCGGTGGAAGGCCGCTCGAACCGTGGACCGGAAGATGCGCCGGGCCAAGTGCCTTCCGACCAGGCCGGGCGTGGTCCCGTGCCCGCCCGCGCCGCTCCGGAATAGCGAAGGCCCCCCGACCACTGGTCGGGGGGCCTTCGGTACAGCCGGGACGGTCAGACCGCTTCGATCACCGGGGCCGGGATCGCGTCCGTGGGCTCGGTGGACGGCTTCTGGGGGCCGCCGCGCAGCGGGACCTCCTTGACGAAGACGGCCGCGACGAGGACCACGACGGCGATGACGGAGCCGAGGAGGAAGGCGGAGTGGGTGCCCGCGGACACCGCGTGCTGGTACGCCTCCCGTGCCGCGGCCGGCAGCTTGGCGAGGCTGGCCGCGTCGAGCTGGGCGGACTTCTCGGTGATGCCCTTGCCCAGCGCACCGGCGCGCTCGGTCATCACGTCCTGCACCCGGTTGTTGAACAGGGCGCCCATGACGGCCACACCGAACGAGGAGCCGAGGGTACGGAACAGGGTGGCGGAGGAGGACGCGACGCCCATGTCCTTCATCTCCACGCTGTTCTGCGCCACCAGCATGGTCACCTGCATCAGGCAGCCCATGCCCGCGCCGACCACGGCCATGTAGATCCCGGAGGTCAGCCGGGTGGTGTCGGTGTCCATCGTGGACATCAGGTAGAGCCCGATGATCATGAGCACACCGCCGGCGATCGGGAAGACCTTGTACCGGCCGCTGTTCGTGGTGACCCGGCCCGCGACCATCGAGGTCACCAGCATCGCGCCGAGCATCGGCAGGAGCAGCAGCCCGGAGTTGGTGGCGGAGGCGCCCTGCACGGCCTGCTGGTACAGCGGCAGGAAGAGCGTCGCGCCGAACATCACGAAGCCGGTGACGAAGCCGATGAGGGACATCAGGGTGAAGTTCAGGCTCTTGAAGATGTGCAGCGGCAGCACCGGCTCGGCGGCCTTGGTCTGCCAGAACACGAACCCGACCAGCGAGACCACGCCGAGGGCGATCAGCTCCATGATCCGCGCGGAGGTCCAGGCGTACTCGGTACCGCCCCAGGTGGTGACCAGCACGATCGCGGTGATGCCGACGGTCAGCAGGACCACGCCGAGGTAGTCGATCCCCGCCTTGGCCCGCTTCTTCGGCAGGTGCAGCACGGCGGAGACCAGCGCCAGCGCGACCGCGCCGAGCGGCAGGTTGATGTAGAAGGTCCAGCGCCAGCCCCAGTTGTCGGTGATGGTGCCACCGACCAGCGGGCCGCCGATCATCGCCAGCGCCATGACGCCGGCCATCATGCCCTGGTACTTGCCCCGCTCACGCGGCGGGATGAGGTCGCCGATGATCGCCATGACGCCGACCATCAGACCGCCGGCGCCCAGACCCTGGACGGCCCGGAACGCGATCAGCTCGCCCATGCCCTGGGCCATACCGCTCAGCACGGAGCCGATCAGGAAGATCACGATCGAGCCGAGGAAGGCGCCCTTGCGCCCGTACATGTCACCGATCTTGCCCCAGACCGGGGTCGAGGCCGCGGTGGCTAGGGTGTACCCCGTCACGACCCAGGACAGGTGCTCGAGCCCGCCCAGGTCGCCCACGATGGTGGGCATCGCGGTGCCCACAATCATGTTGTCCAGCATCGCCAGCATCATGGCGATCATGAGCGCGAGCAGGACCACTCGTACGCTCTTCGGCTTCTTCTCCGGCTGCTCGGGCTCCGCCTGGCCCGCCTTGGCCGTCTGCGTGTCCGCCATTTCTCCCACTCCCCCTGGCGGCTGCTACTTACTTGCCGCCCGGCTAGTTCACTACACTGGAAGGTAGCCTGCTACTAGCCGGGCGTCAAGTAAGTTTCCGCGGGAGCGGGGGGAGTACGAGGATGGGCGACACCATGGACGGCACCAAGCAGCAGCGCCGCGGGAACACCCGCCAGCGCATCCAGGACGTCGCGCTCGAGCTCTTCGCGGAACAGGGCTACGAGAAGACCTCACTGCGCGAGATCGCGGAGCACCTCGATGTCACCAAGGCGGCTCTCTACTACCACTTCAAGACCAAGGAAGAGATCATCGTCAGTCTCTTCGCGGACCTGACGCAGCCGATCGAGGACCTGATCGAGTGGGGGCGCAGCCAGCCGCACACCCTGGAGACCAAGCAGGAGATCGTACGGCGCTACAGCGCGGCACTGGCAGGGGCGCAGCCGCTCTTCCGGTTCATGCAGGAGAACCAGGCGACGGTGCGGGAGCTGCGCATCGGTGACACGTTCAAGGAACGCATGAAGGGCCTCAGGGACATCATCATCGATCCCGAGGCCGAGCTGGTGGACCAGGTCCGCTCGATCAGCGCGCTGTTCACCCTGCACGCCGGCATGTTCGTGATGGCGGACCTGGAAGGCGACCCCGAGAAGAAGCGCGAAGCGGTTCTCGAAGTCGCCGTGGATCTGGTGACGCAGGCGCACGAGGGCGCCCGAGGCAGGAGGTAGTCCGGACATCCGTGGTCCGGACTACCGGCGGTGGCCCGTGAGGGCCGGGGGCGGTGGCCCGGGGCTCAGACGTGGACGCCCTGGGTCCGCAGGAAGTTGACCGGGTTGACGGCCGAGCCGTAGTTCGGCGTCTTGCGGATCTCGAAGTGCAGGTGCGGGCCGGTGGAGTTACCGGTGCTGCCCGACAGGGCTATGTGCTGGCCGGTCTTGACGATCTGGCCGACCTTGACGTCGACACGAGACAGGTGGGCGTACTGCGAGTACAGACCGTTGCCGTGCTTGATGACGACGGCGTTGCCGTACGCGGGGCCGTCACCGGCGCCGTTCGGGCCGGCCTTGACGACGGTGCCGCCGTGGGCCGCGAGGACCTCGGTGCCGGTGGGCACCGCGAAGTCCTGACCGCTGTGCTTGTGCGCCCAGTGGCTGCCGCCCTGGTCGAAGCTGGCGGAGAGGGTGTACTTCTTCACCGGGTCGACCCAGGAGGTCGCGGAGGCGGAGGCGGCGCTGGCAACCCCGCCACCCAGCACGGCCGCGGCGCCGACACCGGCGGCCAGGACGGCCACGCGAGTGCGGAGCGCGGACGTACGGACAGACGTGGAACGCTTGAACATCGATACCTCGTGAACTCGGAGACAGAGAGCCACCCGGCGTACGGGTGTTTCACCGTGTGCCGGGCGGGACTCCACATTGGTAACCCCTCACCCCATCCGGGTTCAAAGGGCCCATCTACGGCGCGACGTAGTAGAAGTACCTGAAATCGGTCATCTCTTGACAGGCCGGACGCCCCGACGGGACCAGGCGGTATGGCCTGCCGGTATCACCCTGGGTTTCGGCGTGTACGTCTGGGTTTGCCCCGTTTTGGAATACCACTATCCCGGTTAGTACCGGACATTTCGCCTGTGCGGCATGTCACCGGCGGGCCGAGTCCGGGGCCCCATAAATGTGACGCGCGCCTCTAGCAACCTACCGTCCGGTAACCCTACGGTTCCTCTCGCGCCATCCGCTCCGCAGAGCATGCACTGCACCGTACGGACGCGAGAGGACCCCTCTTCATGACCAGACGCCCCCTGGCCCGCCGGATGGCCGCCGTAGCCGTCTCCACCGCCGCGCTCACCGCGCTCGCCGCCCCCGCCGAGGCCGCCACCACGACCACCACGGGCGCCGTCGACTACGCCACCTGGCAGCAGGACTGCGGGCGGGTGATGGACGAGGCCCTCCCCTACATCCAGAGCCGCGCGGCCGCCGGCGGCGGCCAGAAGCAGGCCATCGTCCTGGACGTGGACAACACCACCCTGGAGACCGATTTCGGCTTCCAGTTCCCCCAGCCCGCCAACCGCCCGGTACTGAAGGTCGCCCAGTACGCCCAGGACCACGGCGTCGCCCTGATCTTCGTCACCGCCCGCCCCGGCCTCCTGCACTGGCCCACGTCCTACAACCTCGAACACGACGGCTACCGCGTCACCGACCTCCGGGCCCGCGGCCTCATCGACCTCTTCAAGGACGTCGCCGCCTACAAGACCGCCCAGCGGGCCGACATCGAACGCCAGGGCTACACGATCATCGCCAACATCGGCAACAGCGCGTCCGACCTGAGCGGCGGCCACGCGGAGCGGACGTTCAAACTCCCGGACTACGACGGGCAGTTGTCCTGACCGACCCCCCGGTGTCCCCGGCTGGGCTCCATCCCGACGACGGGGGTGACGGACGGAGCCGACACGGTGACGGCTCGTCACCAACCCCCGTGGTACAACATGATCCGCGCCCTGAGCTGAAGCGGCTGGCAGGTTCTGTTGGTCCGTCAGATGTGTGATGGCACAGCGCACTTGTTCAGGGGCGCGGTATTCCAGTGCCCAGTCACCACGGAGGGCGTGGGGTGACGGCGATGAGCGGGCTAGCCTTGTTCCGCATCAGCAAGGCAGAGTCGGGCGTGTGATACGTGATCCCCGTGACGATGCCGAACTACTGGCCCTGGTTCGCCGGTACGTCACGCCCGGGCGGCGCTACCTGAAGCTCGGCGGCAGCTTGCTGCACATGCCAAGTCCTGCGTCCGACCGATTCATGCGAGATCTCCGTGAGGACGCGGGACTCATCACCCCGAGTGAGATCGCCAAGCTTCTCGAGGGCAGTTGGCGCGAACGGAGAACTGCGGCTTGGCTCGTAGCTGTCTCCCGCAGAACCGAATTCCGTGAAGACCTCGGTCGGCTCCTTCTGGCCAGCGAAGTCTGCTGTGTCGGGCTGGCCTACAGCGTGACCCTGGCCGGTTTCGGAACGGCGCGGGACGCTGATCTGCTCGCCGCCTACCTGGATCGCTACCTCCGCCGCCCTGACCTCGGATACGACCAAACCGTCGTCATGGGCGCTCTCCAGTTCATCGAACTGAACCTGGGAGGTGGTCAGGCCGACCGCTTCCGGGAACCGGGCGGCCTGTGGCAGCAGTGGCTCCAGGATGCCCCTCACATGCGGGGCGACTCGGACCCTGCCCTCTCCACTGTGGGCCTTGTCCGCGGGCTTTGTGCGTTCGTCGACGAATGCGCGAAGCCCGATAACGGGCCATTGCGGCGGCTCTGAAAACCCAAAAGGGGCCGGTGCCATGAGGCACCGGCCCCTTCGGGGCTACGCGGACCCCCGGAGGGTTACGCGTCCTTGCTCAGGTTCGGGCCACCGCCCGCGGCCTGCTCGATGGGCGGGGCGTCGGGCAGGGCGGCCTTCTCCTCGCCGCGGAAGGTGAAGGTCTGGTTCTCACCCTCGCCCTCCGTGTCGACGACCACGATGTGGCCGGGACGCAGCTCGCCGAAGAGGATCTTCTCCGAGAGGGTGTCCTCGACCTCGCGCTGGATCGTGCGACGCAGCGGACGCGCGCCCAGCACCGGGTCGTAGCCCTTCTTGGAGAGCAGTTCCTTGGCGGACTGGGAGAGCTCGATGCCCATGTCCCGGTCCTTGAGCCGCTCGTCCACCTTGCTGATCATCAGGTCGACGATCCGGAGGATGTCCGCCTGAGTGAGCTGCGGGAAGACGACCACGTCGTCGACGCGGTTGAGGAACTCGGGACGGAAGTGCTGCTTCAGCTCGTCCGACACCTTGTTCTTCATGCGCTCGTAGTTGGTCTTCGTGTCGCCGGAGGCGGCGAAGCCCAGGTTGAAGCCCTTGGAGATGTCCCGCGTGCCGAGGTTGGTCGTCATGATGATGACCGTGTTCTTGAAGTCCACGACCCGGCCCTGGGAGTCGGTCAGACGACCGTCCTCCAGGATCTGCAGCAGCGAGTTGAAGATGTCCGGGTGGGCCTTCTCGACCTCGTCGAAGAGAACGACGGAGAACGGCTTGCGGCGCACCTTCTCGGTGAGCTGGCCACCCTCTTCGTAACCCACGTAACCGGGGGGCGAACCGAAGAGCCGCGAGACCGTGTGCTTCTCGCTGAACTCCGACATGTCGAGGGAGATCAGCGCGTCCTCGTCGCCGAAGAGGAACTCGGCGAGCGCCTTGGACAGCTCGGTCTTACCGACACCGGACGGACCGGCGAAGATGAACGAGCCACCGGGACGCTTCGGGTCCTTCAGACCGGCACGGGTACGGCGGATCGCCTTGGACAGCGCCTTGACGGCGTCGACCTGGCCGATGACCCGCTTGTGCAGCTCCTCCTCCATGCGGAGCAGGCGGCTGGACTCCTCCTCGGTCAGCTTGAAGACCGGGATGCCCGTGGCGGTGGCGAGGACCTCGGCGATCAGCTCGCCGTCGACCTCGGCGACGACGTCCATGTCGCCGGCCTTCCACTCCTTCTCCCGCTTGGCCTTGGCGGCCAGGAGCTGCTTCTCCTTGTCGCGCAGGGAAGCGGCCTTCTCGAAGTCCTGCGAGTCGATCGCGGACTCCTTGTCCCGGCGGACACCGGCGATCTTCTCGTCGAACTCGCGGAGGTCCGGCGGCGCGGTCATCCGGCGGATGCGCATCCGGGAACCGGCCTCGTCGATCAGGTCGATCGCCTTGTCCGGCAGGAAGCGGTCCGAGATGTACCGGTCGGCCAGGGTGGCCGCCTGGACCAGCGCCTCGTCGGTGATGGAGACGCGGTGGTGCGCCTCGTACCGGTCGCGCAGGCCCTTGAGGATCTCGATCGTGTGCGGCAGCGACGGCTCCGCGACCTGGATGGGCTGGAAGCGGCGCTCGAGGGCCGCGTCCTTCTCCAGGTGCTTGCGGTACTCGTCCAGCGTGGTGGCACCGATGGTCTGGAGCTCACCGCGGGCCAGCATCGGCTTGAGGATGGAGGCGGCGTCGATCGCGCCCTCGGCGGCGCCCGCACCGACCAGCGTGTGCAGCTCGTCGATGAACAGGATGATGTCGCCGCGGGTGCGGATCTCCTTGAGCACCTTCTTCAGGCGCTCCTCGAAGTCACCGCGGTAGCGGGAGCCGGCGACCAGGGCACCGAGGTCCAGGGTGTAGAGGTGCTTGTCCTTGAGGGTCTCGGGCACCTCGCCCTTGACGATGGCCTGGGCGAGGCCCTCGACGACGGCGGTCTTGCCGACGCCGGGCTCACCGATCAGCACCGGGTTGTTCTTCGTACGGCGGGACAGCACCTGCATGACCCGCTCGATCTCCTTCTCGCGCCCGATGACCGGGTCGAGCTTGGTTTCACGAGCGGCCTGGGTGAGGTTCCGGCCGAACTGGTCGAGGACGAGGGAGGTCGAGGGGGTGCCCTCGGCCGGGCCGCCTGCGGCCGCGGTCTCCTTGCCCTGGTAACCGGAGAGCAACTGGATGACCTGCTGGCGCACCCGGTTGAGGTCTGCGCCCAGCTTGACCAGGACCTGGGCGGCGACGCCCTCGCCCTCACGGATCAGGCCGAGCAGGATGTGCTCGGTGCCGATGTAGTTGTGGCCGAGCTGAAGGGCCTCGCGGAGCGACAGCTCCAGGACCTTCTTGGCACGGGGGGTGAAGGGGATATGACCGGACGGGGCCTGCTGGCCCTGACCGATGATCTCCTCCACCTGCTGACGGACCGCCTCAAGCGAAATGCCGAGGCTCTCCAGGGCCTTAGCGGCGACACCTTCACCCTCGTGGATGAGACCCAGGAGGATGTGCTCGGTGCCGATGTAGTTGTGGTTGAGCATCCGGGCTTCTTCCTGAGCCAGGACGACAACCCGCCGCGCGCGGTCGGTGAACCTCTCGAACATCGTTAATCGCTCCTCAGAGCGGTCAGGCAGTGGGGGGAACTTCCCCTCCCTGTCCTTCCGCAGCTTAGTCCCGCAAGCGGGGACCGCTCATTCCAACTGCCGACACCGTGATGGCCTCCTGACCCCGAACGCCGACATCTGCTCCAACTCGATGGTGCGAGACGATGTTCCCGCAGGCCAGGCAGTTACCCCACTCGCCGTTCCGCCGATGGCGAACGTGAGACGGCCTTTCCTGCGTGTCGCCCCCCTCCCACTAGGCATGTCTTACCCGCGGTGACGGGCGGTCCATGCCGCGCGCACCCTTTCCCTCCGCTATGGGCGAACAACCTCGCGACTCCGGGTGCGCCCGTGCACTCCCCCTGGTCGCACACAGCGTGACCCTCCGGACGCTCAGCGTAACTCCCAGGCGGCTTTGCCGGTTGTTCCTGGCATGGCTGGCTCAGTGTCCCCGGCATCCCCGGAGCCCTACCGGGCATCGACGGCGCCGCCCTTCCCGCGCCCTCGGCGTCCGCTCGGCCCGCCCCCCGGAGCGGGGGCCCGGCACTGGTACGAGGACGTGCTGGGCTGGGCGACGGCGCCGGGGGCACCGCTGCGGCTGATGACGGGGGTGCGCTTCGACGTGCTGGACGTGCCGGCCGAGGCGGGTGCGGTGGCGCTCCGGCATCTGGCGCCCGCCTCCCCGGTGGCCCTGATGGGTGGCCGCATGCGGCTGCTGGTGGCCGCGGGCAGCGCGGAGGAACTGCCGGGGCTGCTCGACTGGCTGGAGTGGGGCGCGCTGGCGCCGGACCTGCGGGCGCTGGGCGCCGGATGCCTGACGGAGGCGCCGGCGCCGCCCGTGCGGGCCGTGGGCGCGGCGATGCCGCGACCGGGCGCCGGGGCCATGCAGGGGGCCGCCGTATGGCTGCGGCCCCCCGAGCCGGGGCGCGATGTGGAGGCGGTACTGCCCGCGCTGCCGTCCTTCGAGGGCGTCACGGGCGCCCCCGATCTCGCACGGCTGGTGGACACCGTGGCGGCGCAGTGCCACCGGGTCCGGCTGCGGCGGGGCGCCGGGCCCCGTTCGCGGGGGCGTGATCAGCCGTTGGCCTTCTCGTAGGCCTCGCGGATGGACGCGGGGACGCGGCCGCGGTCGTTCACGTCGTAGCCGTTCTCCTTGGCCCAGGCGCGGATGGCCGCGGTGTCCTGGTTGCCACCGGAAGTGGCACGGGCCGCCTTGCCGCGGCCACCGGAGGAACGGCCACCGGTGCGCCGGCCGCCCTTCACATACGCGTCGAGAAGGCCGCGCAGCTTGTCCGCATTGGCGGTCGTGAGGTCGATCTCGTACGTCTTGCCGTCCAACGCGAACGTCACGGTCTCGTCAGCCTCGCCGCCGTCGAGGTCGTCGACAAGAAGGACCTGAACCTTCTGTGCCACGGGATTTCCTTTCATCGATAACGTGAGGGCGGGGAGGTCCGCGGCGTACGCCGTTTAGCCGCCCCTGTTATATGCAGTGCAGCAGTACGCCGGAAAGCAAACCGCTTTTGCCGGAAAAACACAAACCCTCGGGGAGAGACCCCACGCCCTCTCACGTCCGGAAACGTGCGCGTTTCGGACATAGGGAACCGGGGCATTGACGATCACAGATGCAGAAGCATCCGGCTGTTGCCCAAGGTGTTGGGTTTCACTCGTTCGAGACCGAGGAACTCCGCGACTCCCTCGTCATAGGAGCGCAACAGCTCCGCGTACACATCGGCGTCCACCGGTGTCTCGCCGATCTCCACGAAGCCGTGCTTGGTGAAGAAGTCGACTTCGAAGGTCAGACAGAAAACCCGGCGAACGCCGAGCCGGCGCGCGGTGTCGAGCAACTTCCCCAGCAGCCGGTGACCCACTCCGGCGCCCTTGAGGGCCGGGTTCACCGCGAGAGTGCGGACTTCCGCGAGGTCTTCCCACATGACGTGCAAGGCGCCGCAGCCGACCACCTCGGCGTTGTCGTCGCGTTCCGCGACCCAGAACTCCTGGATGTCCTCGTAAAGGGTGACCGTGGCTTTGTCGAGCAGGATGCGGTCACGCGAGTAGGCGTCGAGGAGTCGTCGGACAGCGGGAACATCGCTGGTCCGGGCGCGCCGGACGGTGATGGCATTCGCGGAGACTTCGGGGCTCTTCGCTGACATGGGCGGACGCTATCGCCCGCCGGTCTCCTCCGCCGAACCGGGGTTCTCGCGCGTTTGCGGCCCCTGGACGATACGGATGGCGTCGCTGAGGGCCTGGCGCTGTTCCTCGCTCATCATCCCGAAGAACGCGACGAGAGCGGCGGCGGGGTTGTCGCTCTGCGACCAGGCGTCGTTCATGAGCGCGGCGGCGTAGGCGGCTCTGGTGGAGACGGCCTCATATCGATAGGCACGCCCTTCCGCCTCCCGGCGGACCCAGCCCTTCTGATGAAGATTGTCCAAAACCGTCATGACGGTGGTGTACGCGATCGAGCGTTCCTGCTGGATGTCTTCCAGGACTTCCCGGACGGTCACCGGGCGGTTCCACTTCCACACCCGTGACATGACGGCGTCTTCGAGATCTCCCAAGGGGCGAGGCACAAAACAAATAATAGTGGGAGATCCGGTCAAATCGGCGCCGACGTGCGGGTGGCTCAGGCGTCGCCGTGGGCGGCCTGGCGGGCGCTCTCCGCGCGCGCGAGGGCGGCGTCGACGGCCGCGTCCTCCTTGCCCTTGGCCGCTCCGCCCTGGGTCTTCACGATCACCCGGACCACCCCGATGAAGAGGGCGGCCATGACGAAGGGGGGCACCAGCGCGGAGACGTAGTCCATGGCACCAGGGTAGCCACGCGGGGCGGCCCGGCCGGGGCGGGGTGGGCCTTATGTCCTCCCCGCCCCATAGAGCC
>NZ_MUNH01000388.1:0-14592 GCF_002154615.1 Streptomyces recifensis | reverse complement strand
TACGCGGCCTCGGGCGCCGTACAGGGAGAGCACGGCGCCCGAGGCCGCGTACGAGCCGGTGGCCCGCTGGACGGCGAGCAGCAGGGACAGCGGGACCGTGCCGTAGGACAGCCGGCCCAGCAGGGCGGTGGCGAAGGCGCGGCGGGCGTGCGGGACGCGGAGGACGGCGGCGTAGGACGGCGCGGCGGGGCGCGCGGAAGCGGGCGCGGACATGCGCGGGGTTCCTCACGGGAGGCGGGACGAGGGCACCGGTGCGCCACGCGGGACCCCGGCGGGAAGCCGGACGGCCGCGTGGGCGCGAAGGGTGCGCTCTATGCCATGAGGAGGAACATGCCGATCAAGCTAGCAGGGACCTCAGCCCCGGGTAAGTCCCTCGACCAGTTCGTCCGCCGCCCGGTACGGGTCCAGGGTGCCGGTGACGATGCGGTCCGCGAGGGCGGAGAGGCGGCGGTCGCCGTGGAGGTCGCCGATGCGTTCCCGGAGGGCGGTGACCGCGATGGTCTCCACCTCGCGGGCCGCTCGGGCTCGGCGGCGTTCGCTGAGGACGGAGTGTTCCTCCATCCAGGCCCGGTGCTTCTCCAGGGCCTCCACGACCTCGTCGATGCCCTCCGCGCGGGCGGCGACGGTCTTGACGATCGGGGGGCGCCAGTCGCCGGGGCCACGGGACTCGCCGAGGCCGAGCATGTGGTTCAGCTCGCGGGCGGTGGCGTCGGCGCCGTCCCGGTCGGCCTTGTTGACGACGTAGACGTCCCCGATCTCCAGGATGCCGGCCTTGGCCGCCTGGATGCCGTCGCCCATGCCGGGCGCCAGCAGGACCACGCTGGTGTCGGCCTGGGAGGCGATCTCCACCTCGGACTGGCCGACGCCGACCGTCTCGACGAGGATCACGTCGCAGCCGGCCGCGTCCAGCACCCGGATCGCCTGCGGCGCGGCCCACGCGAGCCCGCCCAGGTGGCCTCGCGTGGCCATGGAGCGGATGTAGACGCCGGGATCGGAGGCGTGGTCGGACATCCGGACCCGGTCCCCGAGCAGCGCGCCCCCGGAGAACGGCGAGGACGGGTCGACGGCGAGCACGCCGACCCGCTTGCCCTGCTTGCGGTACGCGGTGACCAGTGCCGAGGTGGAGGTGGACTTGCCGACGCCGGGCGAGCCGGTCAGACCGACCACGTACGCGTTGCCGGTCAGCGGAGCCAGTGCCGCCATCACCTCCCTCAGCTGCGGGGACGCCCCCTCGACCAGGGAGATCAGCCGGGCCACGGCCCGAGGCCGGCCTTCCCTGGCCTCGGCCACCAGAGAGGAGACGTCCCGCATCAAACAGCTCCGTTCACTCGCACCGCTCGCGCACACCGCCGGAAAAGCAGATCTCAGCCCTTGGGTACCCGCACGATCAGCGCGTCACCCTGGCCACCGCCACCGCACAGCGCGGCCGCGCCGACCCCGCCGCCCCGGCGCTTCAGCTCCAGCGCCAGGTGCAGCACCAGCCGGGCTCCGGACATGCCGATCGGGTGGCCGAGGGCGATGGCACCGCCGTTGACGTTCACCTTTTCCGTGGACACCCCGAGGTCGTCCATTGACTTCACGGCGACCGCCGCGAACGCCTCGTTGATCTCGATGAGGTCCAGGTCGGAGACCTCGAGCCCCTCCTTGCCGAGCGCGTGCCGGATGGCGTTGGACGGCTGCGACTGCAGGGAGTTGTCCGGCCCGGCGACATTGCCGTGCGCGCCGATCTCCGCCAGCCACTGAAGGCCCAGTTCCTCCGCCTTGGCCTTGCTCATCACGACCACCGCGGCGGCGCCGTCGGAGATCTGCGAGGAGGACCCGGCGGTGATGGTGCCGTCCTTGGTGAAGGCGGGCCGGAGCCGGCCGAGCGACTCGGCGGTGGTGTCACCGCGGATGCCCTCGTCCTTGCTGAACAGCACCGGGTCGCCCTTGCGCTGCGGGATCTCCACCGGGGTGATCTCGGCCTCGAACAGGCCGTTCTTCTGCGCGGCGGCGGCCCGCTGGTGGGACAGCGCGGCGATCTCGTCCTGCGCGGCCCGGCCGATGCCGAGGCGGGTGTTGTGCTTCTCCGTGGACTCGCCCATGGCGATGTTCTCGAAGGAGTCGGTCAGCCCGTCGTGGGCCATCGAGTCCAGCATCTCGACCGCGCCGTACTTGAAGCCCTCGCGGGACTTCGGCAGCAGGTGCGGGGCGTTGGTCATCGACTCCTGGCCGCCCGCGACCACGATGTCGAACTCACCCGCGCGGATGAGCTGGTCGGCCAGCGCGATCGCGTCGAGGCCGGAGAGGCAGACCTTGTTGACCGTGAGCGCCGGCACGTTCATCGGGATGCCGGCCTTGACCGCCGCCTGGCGGGCCGGGATCTGACCGGCACCCGCCTGGAGTACCTGGCCCATGATCACGTACTGGACCTGGTCGCCGCTGATACCGGCGCGGTCGAGGGCCGCCTTGATGGCGAAGCCGCCCAGGTCGGCACCCGAGAAGGACTTCAGCGAACCGAGCAACCGTCCCATGGGCGTCCGCGCGCCCGCGACGATCACAGAGGTGGTCTTTCCAGAAGCCATGAGCTGCGATCCCCTTACCGGCCTGCACAGCCGAGGAGTGAACGAGGGTTTACTTCGAATGTACTGACCGGTACCGGAGCCCGTCATCGCCCTTACGGTGTGATCGCGCGCACGTTGCGTAACCACCGCCGGAGCGCTGCACTGAAACCATGCTGACGCGAATCGACCACATCGGGATCGCCTGCCACGACCTCGACACCACCGTCGAGTTCTACCGGACGACCTACGGCTTCGAGGTGTTCCACACCGAGGTGAACGAGGAGCAGGGCGTCCGGGAGGCCATGCTCAAGATCAACGAGACCTCGGACGGCGGCGCCTCCTACCTCCAGCTGCTGGAGCCGACGCGGGAGGACTCCGCGGTCGGCAAGTGGCTGGCCAAGAACGGCGAGGGTGTCCACCACATCGCCTTCGGCACCGCGGACGTGGACGCGGACGCCGCCGACATCCGCGACAAGGGCGTACGCGTGCTGTACGACGAGCCCCGAGTCGGCTCCATGGGGTCCCGGATCACCTTCCTGCACCCCAAGGATTGCCACGGAGTCCTGACAGAACTGGTCACTTCGGCGGCAGTTGAGTCACCTGAGCACTGACTCTCGTACATAAGGGCCGGTAGGGTTGGGGGCGGTCGTCCCCGAACACGGGGGACGACCGATGCCGGGGTCCGGGTTTCGGGGGACGAGCGTCGGGGCAGCAGCCCGTGCTCCGCCGTTGATCTGACACCATTCCCCGGAGGGCCCCGTCCGGCGGATGGACGGTGCTCGTCGGAGTAATTCACCAGGGGACGGATGGGACCGCGCAGTGCGGGGCTACGAGAGCCAGGAGCGAGAGCCGGCGGCTGACGTCGACCACCTCTCTCGGTTCGAGGCCGAGATGAAGCGGCTGAAGACCGAGCGGGAAAAGGCGATCCAGCACGCCGAGGATCTCGGCTACCAGGTCGAGGTGCTGCGCGCCAAGCTGCACGAGGCGCGCCGCACCCTGATGACCCGTCCCGCCTACGACGGCGGTGACATCGGCTACCAGGCCGAGCAGTTGCTCCGCAACGCCCAGGTGCAGGCCGACCAGCTGCGCCAGGACGCCGAGCGCGAGCTGAGCCAGGCCCGCGCGCAGACCCAGCGCATCCTCCAGGAGCACGCCGAGCACTCCGCCCGGCTCCAGGCGGAGCTGCACCAGGAGGCGGTCACCCGCCGCCAGCAGCTCGACCAGGAGCTGGCCGAGCGCCGCCAGACCGTCGAGTCCCACGTCAACGAGAACGTGGCCTGGGCCGAGCAGCTCCGGGCCCGTACCGAGCAGCAGGCCCGCCGGCTGCTGGACGAGTCGCGCGCCGAGGCCGAGCAGGCCATGGCCGCCGCCCGCGCCGAGGCCGAGCGGCTGACCCACGAGGCCCGTGAGCGCCTGCGCACCGACGCGGAGGCGGCCCGTGCCGAGGCCGAGCAGATCCTGCGCCGGGCCCGCACCGACGCC
The DNA here is from genome assembly GCF_002154615.1 of Streptomyces recifensis. Taxonomy (NCBI): domain Bacteria; kingdom Bacillati; phylum Actinomycetota; class Actinomycetes; order Kitasatosporales; family Streptomycetaceae; genus Streptomyces; species Streptomyces recifensis. The sequence continues at coordinate 10,567 of NZ_MUNH01000388.1, read as the reverse complement.
GAGCGGCTGCTGAACGCCGCCTCCTCGCAGGCGCAGGAGGCCACCGACCACGCCGAGCAGCTCCGCACCTCCACCGCCAGCGAGTCGGACGCCGCGCGCCGGCAGGCCGCCGAGCTGAGCCGCACCGCCGAGGAGCGGATGGCGGAGGCCGAGCGCGCGCTGCGCAGCGCCCGGTCCGAGGCGGAGAAGCTGGTCACCGAGGCGAAGGAGGCCGCCGCCAAGGCACTGGCAGGCGCCGAGGCCGCCAACGAGACCCGGACGCGCACCGCCAAGGAGCAGGTCGCCCGGCTGGTCAGCGAGGCCACCAAGGAGGCCGAGAGCACCAAGGCGGAGGCCGAGCAGATCGTCGCGGACGCCCGCGCCGAGGCGGAGAAGATCCTCGCCGAGGCCGGGGAGAACGCCCGCAGCGCCACCGCCGAAGAGACCGCGAGCCAGCTGTCCAAGGCGGCCCGGACGGCCGAGGAGGTCCTGAACAAGGCCGCCGAGGACGCCCGCAGGACCACCAAGGCCGCCACCGACGAGGCCGAGCGCATCCGCTCGGAGGCCGAGGCGGAGGCGGACCGGCTGCGGGCCGAGGCGCACGACATCGCCGAGCAGCTCAAGGGCACCGCCAAGGACGACACCAAGGAGTACCGGGCCAAGACGGTCGAGCTGCAGGAGGAGGCCCGGCGTCTGCGTGGCGAGGCCGAGCAGCTGCGCGCCGACGCGGTCACCGAGGGCGACTCCATCCGCGCCGAGGCCCGGCGGGAGGCGGTCACCCAGATCGAGGAGGCGGCCAAGTCCGCCGAGGAACTCCTCGCCAAGGCCAAGGCGGACGCGGACGAGCTGCGCAAGACCGCCACCACCGACAGCGAGAAGGTCCGCACCGAGGCCATCGAGCGCGCGACCGCGCTGCGCCGGCAGGCCGAGGAGACGCTGGAGCGCACCCGCAAGGAGGCCGAGCGGCTCAAGGCCGAGGCCGAGGAGCGGGCCGAGACGGTCGGCGCGGACGCCGAGAAGGCCGCCCGCGAGCTGCGCGAGGAGGCCGAGAAGGCCGCCGAGGCCCGCCGCGAGGAGGCCGCCGGTGAGCTGACCCGGCTGCAGACCGAGGCGCAGGAGCGCCTCGAGTCGGCCGAGCAGGCGCTGACCGAGGCCCGCGAGGAGGCGTCCCGTATCCGGCGCGAGGCCGGTGAGGAGGCCGAGCGGCTGCGGTCGGAGGCCGCCGAGCGCATCCGTACGCTCCAGGAGCAGGCCGCGACCGAGGCCGAGCGGCTGCGGGACGAGGCCGCGGCGGACGCGTCCGCCTCACGTGCCGAGGCCGAGTCGGTGGCCGTGCGGCTGCGGTCGGAGGCCGCGGCCGAGGCCGAGCGGCTCAAGGCCGAGGCGCAGGAGAGTGCCGACCGGGTCCGCGCGGAGGCGCAGGCCGCCGCCGAGCGGCTGGGCACCGAGGCGTCCGAGACGCTGGCCGCCGCCCAGGAGGAGGCCGCCCGGCGCCGCCGCGAGGCGGAGGAGCTGCTCGGTGCCGCCCGCGAGGAGGCGGACCAGGAGCGCGAGCGGGCCCGCGAGCAGAGCGAGGAACTGCTGGCCGCGGCGCGCACCCGCGTGGAGGAGGCGCAGGCCGAGGCGACCCGGCTGGTGGAGGAGGCGGACCGCCGGGCCACCGAGATGGTGTCCGCCGCCGAGACCCACGCGGCGCAGGTACGGGACTCCGTCAGCGGGCTGCACGAGCAGGCGCAGGAGGAGATCGCCGGGCTGCGTTCGGCCGCCGAGCACGCGGCGGACCGGACCCGGCGGGAGGCCGAGGAGGAGGCGGACCGCGTCCGCACCGACGCCTACGCCGAACGGGAGCGGGCGAGCGAGGACGCGACCCGGCTGCGCCGGGAGGCCGCCGAGGAGTCCGAGGCGGCCAAGGCGCTCGCCGAGCGCACGGTCGCCGAGGCGGCCCAGGACTCGGAGCGGCTGCGCTCGGAGGCCTCCGAGTACGCGCAGCGGGTGCGTACCGAGGCCTCGGACAAGCTGGCGGAGGCCGACCAGGCCGCGTCCCGGACCCGGGCGGACGCCCGCGAGGACGCCAACCGCATCAGGTCGGACGCGGCGACGCAGGCCGACACCCTCATCACCGAGGCGAGTTCGGAGGCGGAGCGGCTCCAGAACGAGACCGCCGCGGAGGCGGAGCGGGTCCGCGCCGAAGCGGTGGCGGGCGCCGAGCAGTTGATCGCGGACGCGACCGACGACGCCGAGCGGCTGCGCGCCGAGGCGGCGGAGACGGTCGGTACGGCGCAGCGGCACGCGGAGCGGATGCGCGCCGAGGCCGAGCGGGTCAGGTCCGAGGCGGAGACGGAGGCCGAGCGGCTGGCCAACTCCGCGCGCGAGGAGGCCGAACGGACGCTGGACGAGGCACGCAGCGAGGCCAACAAGCGGCGCTCGGAGGCGGCCGAGCAGGTCGACACCCTCATCTCGGAGACGGCGGCCGAGGCGGACAAGCTGCTCGCGGAGGCGCGGCAGCAGGCGCAGAAGACCACCGCGGACGCGGAGGGCCAGGCCGACTCGATGGTGGGCGCGGCCCGCGCCGAGGCCGAGCGAATCGTGTCCGAGGCGACGGTGGCGGGCAACTCCCGCGTGGAGAAGGCCCGTACGGACGCCGACGAGCTGCTGGTCGGCGCGCGCCGGGACGCGACCGCGATCCGGGAGCGGGCCGAGGAGCTGCGCGAGCGGGTCACCTCGGAGATCGAGGAGCTGCACGATCGGGCCCGCCGGGAGGCGGCCGAGACGATGAAGTCGACGGGCGACCGCTGCGACGCGCTGATCAAGGCGGCGGAGGAGCAGCTCGCCAAGGCGCAGGCGAAGGCCAAGGAACTGGTGTCGGAGGCCAACTCCGAGGCGGGCAAGGTGCGGATCGCCGCCGTGAAGAAGGCGGAGGGTCTGCTCAAGGAGGCCGAGCAGAAGAAGACCAGGCTCGTCAAGGAGGCCGAGGACCTGAAGGCCGAGGCGATCCGCGAGGCACGGCGCACGGTCGAGGAGGGCAAGCGCGAGCTGGAGATCCTGGTGCGCCGCCGCGAGGACATCAACACCGAGATCTCGCGGGTGCAGGACGTGCTGGAGGCGCTGGAGTCGTTCGAGGGCCCGGCGGGCAAGGACGGCGGGGTCAAGGCGGGAGCCACGGTGGGTCCGCCCCGGTCGGGTGGCAAGAACTCCGACGGCTAGGGCAGGGCATGGCAAGTTCCGGGGGGTCGGCCACCCGAAAGAGGTGTCATTCTCCAGACCAAAAACGTATCCGCGCGATGACACACCGCTTGGGCGCCTAGGATTCCCTCTATCACCTCACCGGTCTCATTCGACAGGAACCCCATGAGCGACACTTCCCCCTACGGCTTCGAGCTAGTGCGGCGTGGATACGACCGTGCTCAGGTGGACGAACGCATCTCCAAGCTCGTCTCCGACCGTGACAGCGCGCTCTCCCGGATCACCGCACTGGAGAAGCGCATCGAGGAGCTCCACCTCGAAACGCAGAACGCCCAGGCCCAGATCACCGACGCGGAGCCGTCGTACGCGGGTCTGGGCGCGCGGGTCGAGAAGATCCTGCGCCTTGCCGAGGAGGAGGCGAAGGACCTGCGCGAGGAGGCCCGGCGCGCCTCCGAACAGCACCGTGAGCTGGCCGAGTCGGCCGCCCAGCAGGTGCGCAACGACGCGGAGTCCTTCGCCGCCGAGCGCAAGGCGAAGTCCGAGGACGAGGGCGTCCGGATCGTCGAGAAGGCCAAGGGCGAGGCGGCACAGCTCCGCGCCGACGCGCAGAAGGACGCGCAGTCCAAGCGCGAGGAGGCCGACGCCCTCTTCGAGGAGACCCGCGCCAAGGCTGCGCAGGCCGCCGCCGACTTCGAGACCAACCTCGCCAAGCGCCGCGAGCAGTCCGAGCGGGACCTGGCGTCGCGTCAGCAGAAGGCGGAGAAGCGGCTCGCGGAGATCGAGCACCGCGCCGAGCAGCTCCGCCTGGAGGCGGAGAAGCTGCGCACCGACGCCGACCGCCGTGCGCGCCAGACGGTGGAGACGGCGCAGCGTCAGGCCGAGGACATCGTGGCCGACGCCAACGCCAAGGCGGACCGCATCCGTTCGGAGTCCGAGCGGGAGCTGGCGGCGCTGACCAACCGCCGCGACAGCATCAACGCCCAGCTCACCAACGTCCGCGAGATGCTCGCCACACTGACGGGTGCCGCGGTCGCCGCCGCCGGTTCCCCGGTGGAGGACGAGACCGCGGGCCGCGGTGTGCCGGCGCAGCAGACCCGGTAACGTCCCGGGCGCGTTTCCGCTGAGCGCGGGCGAAGCCCTCTGCCGCCGACGCGGCAGAGGGCTTCGGCCGCTCTCGGCGGTGATCGGACACGCGCCGTGAGCCTTTGGCTTTACTTTCTCTTGAGCGGAACCGCTCCGGCCCGGTTATCCTCCTAACCCTTACGGGGGCACGCGCCACGCTGTCCTGAACCTTCCGATGGGTGCGGAGCATGATCGAGGCTGTTGGCCTGACCAAGTGGTACGGCGACAAGACCGCCGTGCACGACCTCTCCTTCCAGGTGCGTCCCGGCGCGGTGACCGGTTTCCTCGGGCCCAACGGCTCCGGCAAGTCGACGACCATGCGGATGATCCTCGGCCTGGACAACCCCTCCTCCGGCTCGGTGACCATCGGCGGCTACCCGTACCGCAAGCTGCCCAACGCGGCCCGCCAGGTCGGCGCGCTGCTCGACGCCAAGGCGGTGCACGGCGGCCGCAGCGCCCGCAACCATCTGCTCAGCCTCGCCCAGCTCTCCGGCATCCCGGCCCGCCGGGTGGACGAGGTGCTCGGGGTCGTCGGGCTCCAGGAAGTGGCCCGCAAGCGCTCCAAGGGCTTCTCGCTCGGCATGGGCCAGCGCCTCGGCATCGCGGCCGCCCTGCTGGGCGACCCGCAGGTGCTGCTGTTCGACGAGCCGGTGAACGGCCTCGACCCCGAGGGCATCCTCTGGGTCCGCAATCTGATGAAGGCGCTCGCCGCGGAGGGCCGTACGGTCTTCGTCTCCTCGCACCTGATGAGCGAGATGGCGCTGACCGCCGACCACCTGATCGTCATCGGGCGGGGCCAGCTGCTCGCCGACATGAGCGTGACCGACTTCATCTCCGCCAACTCCGCCGACTTCGCGCGGGTGCGCACCCCGGACACCGAGCCGCAGCAGCGGGAGAAGCTGACCTCGGCGCTGACCGAGGCGGGCGGCCATGTGCTGCCGGAGCTGGACGGCGCGCTCCGGGTGACCGGCCTGGCACTGCCCCGCATCAGCGACCTGGCGCACGAGGCGGACGTACGGCTGTGGGAGCTGTCGCCGCACCAGGCGTCGCTGGAGGAGGCGTACATGCGGATGACGCAGGGCGTCGTCGACTACCGCTCCACCGCGGACCAGCGCTCCGGGCTCCAGCAGCCGCTGCCGCCCGGTGTGCAGCCCCCGATGCCGGTGCCGGGCCAGGGCCAGCCGGGCTGGTACGCCCCGCCGCCGCCCCAGCCGGGCGTCCCCTACGCCCCGCCGGCGCCGGCCGCGCCCGGCCCCGAGGCGCCGAACCCGTACGCCGTGCCCGCCGAACCGACGAAGCCCGAGGACTCCCGATGAGCACCCAGCAGACCCCGATGCCCGAGGCGCCCCACGCGTCCGGTGGTCTCCCGTCCGGCTACAGCTCACCGATCCCGGTCACACCCACGCATCTCGGGCACGCGCTGGCCTCGGAGTGGACGAAGATGAAGTCGGTGCGCTCCACGGTGTGGACGCTCGGCGTGTTCGTCCTGCTCGTGGTGGGCATCGGCCTGCTGGCCGCGGTGGCGGTCCGGAACGCCGGCGAGCTGGACGGCCAGAACCCGCTGACCCTCGGCTTCTTCGGGCTGCTGCTCGGCATGATGTGCGTGATGACGCTGGGCGTGCTGACCACGGCGTCCGAGTACGGCACGGGCATGATCCGTACGACGATGACCGCGTGCCCGAGCCGGGGCCGGGTGCTGGCGGCCAAGTCGATCGTGTTCTTCGTGGTCGCCTTCGTGGTGACGCTGGCGACGGTGTCCCTGGTGGCGCTGATCCAGACCTCGATGCTGGAGGGCAACGGCACCCGGACCCCCTCCGGCGCGGAATGGCTGAAGGCCACGCTCGGCATCAGCCTCTACATCGCGCTGCTCGGCCTGCTGTCGCTGCTGGTCGGCTCGATGATCCGGCACTCCGCGGGGGCCATCACCATCATGATCGGCGCCGTGCTGGCCCCGCTGGTGATCGCGCTGTTCATGAACGCCGGCTCGCTGGAGAAGGTGCAGCAGGCGCTGCTGGAGTACTCGATCCCGAGCCAGATGGGCGTGTTCTACGACAACACCCTCAGCCACTCCGGGCCCTCGGGCTGGGAGCCGCTGTGGATCATGGTGGGCGTGACGGCGGCGGCGTTCGCCGGGGCGTACGCGCTGCTGGAGAGCCGGGACGTGTAGCCGCGCCGGCCGTCAGAACCAGGGCGAGTTTCCGGACCGCCGTACCCGTGTGGTGCGGCGGTCCCGTGCGTTCCAGCACGCCTTGTGCCAGTGCCGCCGGTCGTCCACGCCCGCGTGCTCCGGCCAGGCCACCACGTGCGGGACGCCGGAGGGGATCACCTGGTCGCAGCCGGGGCAGCGGTAGGTCTTGCCGTCGGCGCTCGCCCCGGCGACATGGCGGACGCTCCACTCCTCGCCCTGCCAGCTCTCGGTGGACTGCCAGCCGCCGTACCGGCCCGACCGGTCGTCCTCGGCACCTCGGCCGGACGAGCCTGCCGCCTTGGGTCGGTTGCGACGCGGGGACACGGGACACCTCTTGGGGCTATACAGGGAGCACGGGCCGCGTCCAGCCTACGCGGCAGCGGCCGGGGTACGCGTAGGGCGACAACCCGTACAAGTCCCCTTCCAGGCCGATCCATTTCAGCAGAGAAGCGACCATTCTGCAGACAATCCGCAAATCCCTTCACGAAGCCGTGTCCTGGGCACGTGTCATGTGGTTATGCCGGTCGGGGGAGCTCCCGGTCGGAGCCAAGGAAGCGGGAAATGCGATGCGCGTTGGAAGTTTTGTGCTGGCGGCCCAGTATCCGGGCCAGGGCGCCGGAGAGGCCCTCCACCGGGCGGTGCGCTCCGCCGAGGTGGCCGACGAGGCCGGTCTGGACACGGTGTGGCTGGCCGAGCACCACTTCGTGCCGTACGGCACCTGCCCGTCGGCCGTCACCCTGGCCGCCCTGCTGCTCGGCCGCACCCGCCGTGTCCGGGTCGGCACCGCGGTCAGCGTGCTGCCCACCGTCCACCCGGTGGCCCTCGGCGAGCAGGCCGCGCTGCTGCACGTCACCAGTGGCGGCCGGTTCACCCTGGGCGTCGGCCGGGGCGGGCCGTGGGTGGACCTGGAGGTGTTCGGCGCGGGGCTCGGGGCGTACGAGCGCGGCTTCCCGGAGTCGCTGGACCTGCTGCTGCGCTGGCTGCGCGAGCCGTCGGTCGGCACCTCGGGCGAGCGGTACGCGTTCCGCGAGGTGCCGGTGGTGCCGCGCCCGGCGGACGCGCTGACCGAGACGCCGGGCCCGGAGGTGGTGGTGGCGTGCACCTCTCCGAAGAGCGTCCGGCTGGCGGCGGAGCGGGGTCTGCCGATGCTGCTGGGGATGCACGTCGGGGACGAGGAGAAGGCCGAGATGGTCGCCCTCTGGCGGCGCCACGCCCGCGAGTCGGGCCGCTCGCCCGAGGAGGTCGCGGCCGCCGGCCATGTCTCGGCCGGCGTCTGCCAGCTCGCGGACAGCCGCTCCGACGCGGTGGAGACGCTGCTGAAGGCGATGCCGGGCTGGCTGAAACAGGGCCTGGAGGCCCATGTGACGGTGGACGGCCGGGCGCGCGCGATGCGCGACCCGTACGCCTACACCGAACTGCTCTGCGGGCTGCACCCGGTGGGTACGCCCCGGCTGGCCGCGGATCGCCTCGCGGCCACCGCGGAGCGGACCGGGATCTCCCGCTTCGCCCTGCTCGTCGAGGGCTCCGGCGATCTGGACGCGACCAAGGAGAACCTGCGGCGCCTGGGCGCCGAGGTGCTGCCGCAGTTGCGCTGACCGCCACCGGCTCCCCGGCCGCCGGGAGAGCCTGCCGCGCCCGTCCCGCATGCACCTCCCCCGGACGGGAACGGCAAGCCGGCGGCTCATGGAGCCGACGTCGCGCGTGTGCGTCAGCAGTCCCGCAGTTCCGGGGACTGGTTGAGGAGCTGGGCGCGCACCGAGGTGAAGCGGGCCAGCCTCTCGTCCACCGACGGGTCCAGCGGGAACACCGCCACCCGGTGGCAGTTCTGGAAGGCCAGGCGTACGCCGAAGTGACGCTGGAGAGCGCCGCGTATGGCGTCGCTGGCGAGCGCGCGCAGCAACTGGCCGCGCGCCTGCTCGTCCGGCGGGGGCGTCTGGTTGTCGGCGAAGGGTCCGCCGTCCACCTTCAGCTGGGCCACCAGGGAGCTGATCATCTCCCACGCAAAGGGCAGGGAGGTCCGGACGCAGTCGACGAATTCTGCTTCGTCGACCTCGCCTCGCTCGGCCTGTTCCAGTAGGGCCGGTGAGACGTCGAGCGACATGGGTTCTCCTCTCGCACCCCCGATGGACAGGGGTTGCCGGACAGATAAGGGAGTGCGCGACACCGGAGACGCTCCGTACCCCCACGCGGCCTCCCTGCTCCTACGGTAGGCAACCGTCGGTGACCACACCAGCAGAATGCGTATATGGAACGGTCGTCCTGCGGTCACAATCGGCCAGGGATGAACAAGAGTTATCGGGGACAATTGGGGTGCCTCAGCGGACGGGGGTGGCGGCGGGCCCGTGGTGGGACGCGGGCGAATCGCGTGCACGGGTGCGCGTCGAGTAGCGTTGCCGACCATGCGTCTCGTCATTGCCCGGTGCTCGGTCGACTACGCCGGCCGGCTCACCGCCCACCTGCCCTCGGCCCCCCGCCTGATCCTGGTCAAGGCGGACGGCAGCGTCTCCATCCACGCGGACGACCGGGCCTACAAGCCCCTCAACTGGATGTCGCCGCCCTGCACCCTGAAGGAGGACACGGGTGACGAGGCGGGCGTGTGGACCGTCATCAACAAAGCGGGCGAGAAACTGATCATCACGATGGAGGAAGTCCTCCACGACTCGTCCCACGAACTGGGTGTGGACCCGGGTCTGATCAAGGACGGCGTGGAAGCGCACCTCCAGGAGCTGCTCGCCGACCGCATCGAGACCCTCGGCGAGGGCTACACCCTGATCCGCCGCGAGTACATGACGGCGATCGGCCCGGTCGACATCCTGTGCCGGGACGCCAACGGCGGCACGGTCGCCGTCGAGATCAAGCGGCGCGGCGAGATCGACGGCGTGGAGCAGCTCACCCGTTATCTGGAGCTGCTCAACCGCGATCCCCATCTCGCCCCGGTGCGCGGGGTGTTCGCGGCCCAGGAGATCAAGCCCCAGGCCCGCGTGCTGGCCACGGACCGGGGCATCGGCTGCCAGGTCCTCGACTACGACGCCATGCGCGGCATCGAGGACGACAAGCTCCGCCTGTTCTGAGCCGCCCTCCGAGGACCTCAGATCACCGGCGGCTCGGTGCTCGCGCTCTCCGTGGTCTCGGCGGAGGCGGGCGCGGACGCGGTGGCGCTGTCGGCCGGACGGCTGGCCGAGGTCGAGGTGGTCGGGGGCGTGGTGGGGTTGTCGGGAGGAGTCGTCTCCGGGCTGGTCGGTTCCGGTGAGGTCGGCTCGCCGGTGGGGCCGCTCGGGGACGAAGTGGGCTTGCCGGTGTTGGTCGGCCTCCCCGTGGGCCCGGTGGAATCGCCGCCGTGCGTCGGCTCGGGGCTCGTCTCGCCGCCGGTGCCCCGGGTGCCCGTCGGGTCGGCGCTCGGGCTGCCGGTGGTGGCGGACGGCGAGGGGTCGTCCGAGGTGCCGGGGGTGCCGTCCGGGCCGGGGCCGACCGGGCGGGTGGTGGTGACGCCGGCCGGGGCGGGTTCGTCCCGCTTCGGGACGGCGCCCAGCGTGCCGTCGTCCAGGTCCTGGGTCGCGGTCGGGTTGCCGCCCACATTGCTCGACGGGTTGCGTGCGGCTCCGTCGTCGGAGGCCATGCCGAGGGTGACGACGGTGCCGAGCACCGCGACCAGCAGCGCGCCGGACCCGGCGGCCACCAGATTGCGCCGCGCGATGGCCCGTACCCCGGCGCGCTCCTTCGCGGCGCCGGGCTGCCGGGCGACGACCGTCTCCTGCCCGTAGGCGTACGACGGAGTGGAGGCGGCCGGGGCCGGGGCGAGCGGTGCCGTGCGGGCGGCCGGGGGCTCCTCGGCGGCCATCAGCGCGGCGAGGCCCGGCAGGTCGCCGCTGCGGTCGGCGACCAGGGCGAGCGCGCGGCGGCCCGCGACGGTGCCCCGCATGTCGGAGAGCGCGGTGCGCATCCCGTGCGAGACCTCCAACTCCGAGCGCGCGCGGTCCAGTTGGCCGTCGACCAGGGCGAGGATGCCCAGCTCGTGGTGGAAGTAGGCGCGCTCCGGGACGTCCTGGGCGAGCCGGGCGGCCTCGGACCCGGCGTGCAGGGCCTGCTCCCACGCGG
>NZ_MUNH01000387.1:0-856 GCF_002154615.1 Streptomyces recifensis | reverse complement strand
CGGGCCGCGGCCGCGCCCATCGGGCCGCGCTTGGTGCGGTCGCGGTCGCCGCCGCAGCCGAGCACCAGGTGCACCCGGCCCTTGGTGACCTTGCGCAGCGCCTTGAGCACCGATTCGACCGCGTCGGTCTTGTGGGCGTAGTCGACGACGGCGAGGTAGGGCTGTCCGGCGTCGACGCGCTCCAGGCGGCCGGGGACGCCGGGCACGGCGGCGATGCCGTCGGCGGCCGTCTGCGGGTCGATCCCGGCGGCGGCGAGGGCGGNNCGGCCGTACTCGTCGTCGGCGTTGACCACGCCGAGCCTGCTGCGCTCGGGGGTGAACAGGCTCGCCTTGGCCTGGAAGTAGTCCTCCATGCCGGAGTGGAACTCCATGTGCTCCGGGCTGAGGTTGTTGAAGACCGCGATGTCGAAGACGCAGCCGTCGACCCGGCCGAGGACCAGGGCGTGGCTGGAGACCTCCATGGCGACGGCGTCGGTGCCGCGTTCGCGCATGACGGCGAACAGGGCCTGGAGGTCGGTCGCTTCGGGGGTGGTGCGCTCGGACTTGATGCGCTCGTCGCCGATGCGGGTCTCGACGGTGCCGACCAGCCCGGTGGCCCGGCCGGCCGCCCGCAGGCCGCCCTCCACCAGGTAGGCGGTGGTGGTCTTGCCGGAGGTGCCGGTGATGCCGATCTGGAGCATGTCCCGGCCGGGGTGCCCGTAGATGGTGGCGGCCAGCTCGCCCATCTCCGCACGCGGGTCGTCGACGACCAGGACCGGCAGGCCGGTCGCGGCTGCGCGGTCGGCGCCGGCCGGGTCGGTGAGGACGGCGACGGCGCCCAGGCCCGCCGCCTGGGTGGCGAAGTCGGCGCCGTGCA
>NZ_MUNH01000386.1:0-1200 GCF_002154615.1 Streptomyces recifensis | reverse complement strand
GGTCGCGGGCCCGGCGCTGCCGTCGGCCGAGAGTCCGTACGCCGCCTGGAACCGGCGCACCGCGGCGGCCGTGCCGGGACCGAAGTCGCCGTCGATGCTGACCCGCGACTGCGAGGCGGAGTCCGCCGCCCAGCCGGCCACCCGGATCTGCAGCTCGGTCACGTCGGCGCCGGTGGCGCCCTGGTTCATGGTCCGCGTCCAGTTGTACGCCTGCGCGCTGCCCGAGAGCAGGACCGGCCCGGCGAAGACGCCGGCCGTGGCGGCGAGGGTGCCGCGCAGGACGGTGCGGCGGTTCGGAGCGAAGGTCATCGTGAACTCCCTTGTGTCTGCGGCCGGAAGCGTGTGCGGCCGGAAGGCGTCTGCGGTCAGAAGGCGAGCTGGAACGGGACGTTCTGGGCGTCGGTGTCGTAGGCGTGCACGCGGAGCTTGAAGCGGGTGCCGTCCTTGACGTCGGTGGCGACGGTCGCCCACTGGGGGCCGAACGTCGAGTAGGTGTTGTCGTGGTTGCACAGCGTGGTGTGGTCCACGAAGACGACGCAGGCGTCCAGGAAGCCGGTGGCCGAGCTGCTGAGCTTGATGTTGATGTCGGAGCAGCGCGAGGTGGTCGTGTAGGTGCCGTACTCGACCGCGGCGGTGGAGTAGCGGTAGGTGAGGGACGTCGCGCCGCCGTAGCAGGAGGTGGCGGCGGCGGCCTTCTCGGGCTGGGCGACGGCCGGGGCGGTGGCGCCGGCGGCGAGCAGCGCGGTGGCGGCGGCGAGGACGGCCGCGGTTCTCCGTGTGTGGGTCATGGTGGGTCCGATCACTTGGGGGCCCATGTGCGGGGCCTTACGGGTGTCAGAAGGCGATCTGGACGCGCGCGGAGGAGCCTTCGAGGTCGACGCCGAGGGGCACGGTGAACTTGCTGCCGTCCTTGACGTCGGTCGCGATGGTCTTCCAGCTCCGGCCGACCTTGGTCCAGTAGTTGCACTCGCCGACGCGGGTGAACTTCACGCAGGCCCAGACGAATTCGGCGTCGCCGCCGACCATGCGGAGGTTGATGTCGGCGCAGCGGGAGGTCGTGGTGTAGGGGCCGAACTCGACGGCGTCGCCGTAGCTGACGGTGACGGCACCGCCGTAGCAACTGGTCTCCGCCGACAAGGCGTTGGCGGGGGCGGCCGACGCGGTGGCGGGCGCCGAGACGGCGAGGGCCGCGAGCAGGGC
>NZ_MUNH01000037.1:0-17304 GCF_002154615.1 Streptomyces recifensis | reverse complement strand
TGCGCCGCACCACCGGCCCGCTCGCCCTCCTCGTGCTGTGGCAAGTACTCAGCGCCACCGGCGCGTTGGCACCCGATGTACTCGCCTCACCGGGACGGATAGCCCAGGTCGCCGGTGACCTGATTGCCGACGGTTCGCTGCCCTCCGCGATGGGCATCTCCCTGCGACGGGTCGCCGCCGGACTGCTCCTCGGCACCGTCACCGGCACCGGACTCGCCCTGGTATCGGGGCTGTTCCGCATCGGCGAGGACGTGGTCGACGCGCCGGTGCAGATGCTGCGCACCGTGCCGTTCGTGGGACTGATCCCGCTCTTCATCATCTGGTTCGGCATCGGCGAGACCCCCAAGATCGCCATCATCACGCTGGGCGTGACCTTCCCGCTCTACCTGAACGTCTACGCGGGCATTCGCGGCGTCGACAGCCAACTCATCGAGGCGGGCGAGTCGCTGGGGCTCTCCCGCTGGGGTCTCGTCCGTCATGTGGTGCTGCCGGGGGCCCTGCCCGGCGCGCTCACCGGTCTGCGCTACTCCCTCGGCATCGCCTGGCTCGCGCTGGTCTTCGCCGAACAGGTCAACGCCGACTCCGGCATCGGCTTCCTGATGGTCCAGGCCCGCGACTTCCTGCGGACCGACGTGATCGTGGTCTGCCTCATCGTCTACGCCTTCCTCGGCCTCCTCGCCGATTTCATCGTCCGTTCCCTCGAAAGGCTGTTGCTGCGATGGCGACCGACGTTCACGGGCCGCTGAGCCCTACGACCACCCCGGTCGCCCACGCCGTCCACGTCGAGGGGCTGACCCGCGCCTTCGACGGCCGAGCCGTCATCGACGACCTCCATCTGGACCTGGCGCCGGGCGAGTTCGTCGCCCTCATCGGCCGCAGCGGTTGCGGCAAGTCCACGCTGCTCCGGGTGCTCGCCGGGCTCGACCGGGACATCGACGGCACGGTACTGGTCCCCCGCCGCCGCGCGGTCGCCTTCCAGGCGCCCCGGCTCATGCCCTGGAAGCGGGTGTGGCGCAACGTCCTGCTGGGTCTGCCCGGCAAGCCCGAACGCGCCCTGGCCGAGCAGGCGTTGGAGGAGGTCGGGCTCGGCCACCGGGTGAACGCCTGGCCCAAGACGCTCTCCGGCGGCGAGGCCCAGCGCGTCTCCCTCGCGCGTGCCCTGGTCCGCGAGCCCGATCTGCTGCTGCTGGACGAGCCGTTCGGCGCACTGGACGCGCTGACCCGGATCAACGCCCAGCGTCTGGTGGGCGAGTTGTGGCAGCGCCGGGGCTGCGCGGTCCTCCTCGTCACGCACGACGTGGAGGAGGCCGTACTACTCGCCGACCGCGTCGTGGTGATGGACGGCGGCCGCATCGCGCACGAGCAGCGCGTCGAACTCGACCGGCCCCGCGAACTCACCGACCCCCGCTTCGCCGCGATCCGCGCCGATCTGCTGGCCCGCCTCGGCGTCACACCGGCGGCCCACGCGGCCTGACACTCCCTCGTTTCCTCACCCCACGACCCTCGCACCGTGACCTCCGCACCATGAACGGAACCTTCATGCGACGACACCTGGTCCCCGCAGCGCTGCTCCTCCCCCTGACCCTCCTGCTCACCTCCTGCGGAGGGGACTCCGCCGCCGACACGGGCGCGCGAACCGACGGCTCGGGCTCCGTCACCCTCTCCGTGGGCGACCAGAAGGGTGGCTCCGAGGCCATCCTGCGGGCAGCCGGGGAGCTGAAGAACCTGGACTACCGGATCAAGTGGTCGACCTTCACCTCCGGGCCACCCCTGCTGGAGGCGGTCAACGCCGGGACCGTGGACGTCGGCGGCGTCGGCAACACCCCGCCCGTCTTCGCGGCGGGCGCCGGCTCCAAGATCTCGGTGGTGGCCGCCTGGCACGGCAGGTCCCGAGGCGACGCCGTCCTCGTCCGCAACGACTCCAGGCTGACCAGTCCGAAGCAGCTCAAGGGCAAGTCCGTGGCTGTCGCCCAGGGCTCCTCCGCCCACTACCAACTGGTCGCCTCCCTTGAAGCCGCCGGGCTCCGGCTGAAGGACATCAAGGTCAAGTACCTTCAGCCCGCCGACGCGCTCGCCGCCTTCAACTCGGGCAAGGTCGACGCCTGGGCGGTCTGGGACCCGTACACCTCGCAGGTTCTCCAGGCCAGGCAGGGCCGGGTGCTCACGACCGGCGACGGCGTCACCAACGGCCTCTCCTTCCAGGTCGCCTCGCCCGCCGCGCTGCGGAACTCCAAGAAGGCCGCCGCCGTCAAGGACTACCTGGCCCGGCTGCGGCGCGCGCAGGACTGGGTGCACGGCCACCAGGCGGAGTGGGCCAAGGTGTGGGCGAAGGACACCGGTCTGCCGTACGACGTGGCGCTCGCCTCCGTACGCCGCACCAACGCCACCCGTGTCGCCGTCGCCGTGGACAAGCCGCTGGTTGCCTCCGAGCAGCGCATCGCCGACACGTTCACCGAGCTGAACCTCATCCCGAAGAAGGTCGACTTCGGCGATTTCGTGGACCCGCGCTTCAACGGCGACCTGCCGCCCTCCACCACTCCGGCCAAGCACTGACACGGGAGGCCCCCTCATGACCGTACGACTCCACTGGTTCCTGCCGACCGGCGGCGACGGCCGCACCCTCGTCGACCGGCACGCCTACGGCTCCAACATCGGCCGCGAGACCCGCGGTCTGCGCACCCCCGACATCGAGTACCTGGCACAGATAGCCAAGGCGGCCGAGCAACTGGGCTTCGAGGCGGTGCTCACCCCGACCGGTACCTGGTGCGAGGACGCCTGGCTGACCACGGTGGCCCTTGCCCAGCACACCGAACGCCTGAAGTTCCTGGTCGCCTTCCGTCCCGGCCTGCTCTCGCCCACCCTGGCCGCCCAGATGGCCGCGACCTACCAGCGCCTCACCCGCGGACGGCTCCTGCTCAACGTCGTCACCGGCGGCGACTCCGCCGAACAGCGCCGCTTCGGCGACCACCTCGACCACGACCGGCGCTACGAACGCACCGACGAGTTCCTGTCCGTCGTACGCGGCGTCTGGCAGGGCGAGCCCTACGACTTCCACGGCGCCCACTACGACGTGGACGGCGGCCTGACCTCCCTCCCACCGGACCCGGTGCCGGAGATCTTCTTCGGCGGCTCCTCCCAGGCTGCCGGTCCAGTGGCCGCCCGCCACGCGGACGTGTACCTGACCTGGGGCGAGCCGCCGGCCCAGGTGAAGGAGAAGATCGACTGGATTCGGTCACTGGCCGAGCGGGAGGGGCGCACGGTCCGGTTCGGTATCCGGCTGCACACCATCTCCCGCGACTCCTCGGCCGACGCCTGGTCGACGGCGAACCGGCTCCTCGACGACCTCGACTCCGACACCATCGCCGCCGCCCAGGCGGCCCTGGGACGCAGCGAGTCGGTCGGCCAGCGGCGCATGCTGGAACTGCACGGCGGCTCCCGCGACCAGTTGGAGATCTACCCCAACCTCTGGGCGGGCGTCGGACTGGTCCGGGGTGGCGCGGGGACCGCCCTGGTCGGCAGCCACGCGGAGGTCGCCGACCGGATCGAGGAGTATCACTCCCTCGGCGTCGAACACTTCGTCCTCTCCGGCTATCCGCACCTGGAGGAGGCGTACTGGTTCGGCGAGGGCGTGATCCCCGAGCTGGCCGCCCGCGGGCTGCTGTCCCCCGACACCGCGTCCCGGGTCACCGGGCGCCCGGCCCCGCTCCTGGTCGCCCGCGGCCGCTGACCCCTCCGCGCCGCGCTCACGCCTGGCCGCCCCGGCCGCTCACCGGGGCGGCCGGGTGACCGGACTGTGGCTCCCGGACGGCGTGCCCGGCCGGGTCTGTGCCTTGTGCTGAGCGTTGAAGTCGGCCACGTTCCGCAGGTGCTGGGTGTAGTCGGCGGTGAAGCGTGTGTCGCCGGGCTTGACGGTGACGAAGTACAACCAGTCCCCCTTCGGCGGGTTGGTCACCGCCCGCATCGCATCCTCGCCGGGGTTGTCGATCGGCGTCGGCGGCAGCCCCATGCGCTGGTAGGAGTTGTACGGGCTCTCGATCCGGGTGTCGTTGATGCTGGTGTGGATGGTGTTGCGCTTCAGGGCGTAGTTGAGGGTCGAGTCCATCTGGAGCGGCATCCCGCGCTCCAGCCGGTTGAAGACGACGCGGGCCACCTTCCCCATGTCGCTCTTGTTGGCCGCCTCGGCCTGCACGATGCTCGCGACGATGACCGCCTCGTAGACGTTCATCGCGTTCCGCTGCGCTCCGGCCGCGACCGGTGCGCCGTTGAACCTTCGGTTGGCCGTCTCGACCATCTGCCGGAGCAGTGATTCGGCGGTGGTGCCGTCGGTGAGGGTGTAGGTCGCCGGGAAGAGGTACCCCTCCGGGTTGCCCTCGGCGGCGGACTCCAGCTTGAGCCCCGCCTTGGCAACGGTCTTCTGGGCGCTGCCGGGCGGCAAGGCGAGCGCCTTGTCGATCGCGTCGTAGATCTGGCTCGCACGCCAGCCCTCCGGGATGACCAGGGTGGTGGGTTCGTCGTCCCCGAATCCGCCCAGGCTCAGCGGCACCACCACTGCGGTGCCGGCCAGGACGGCGCCGACCCCGACGAGGGCGAGCCTGCCCCGGCGCGTCAGGCGCATCATGCTCCGTGACCGAGTCTTCGTCTGCATGCGGGCACGGTAATACGCATATGACCGTAAACCCGACATATCTTCAGCTTGTCGGCTCTTGGTCGCCCGTCATGACGGCACGTCAGCCGGTCGGTTCGAGCTGAGCGTCCCGGCGCACCAGTGCCGCGTAACGTCCGTCGCGCTCCAGCAGTTCGTCGTGCGTACCCAGTTCGGCGACCCGGCCGGAGTCGAGGACGGCTATCTGGTCGGCGTCCCGGACGGTCGAGAGCCGGTGGGCGATGGTGATCGTGGTCCGGTCGGCCGACAGGGCGTCGATCGCGCCCTGGACCGCCGCCTCCGTGCGGGTGTCGAGGGCGCTGGTCGCCTCGTCGAGTATGAGGACGGGCGGGTCGCGCAGGATGGTGCGGGCGATGGCCAGACGCTGTTTCTCTCCACCGGAGAACCGGTGTCCCCGTTCGCCGACGACCGTGTCGTATCCGTCCGGCAGGGCGGTGATGTGGTCGTGGATCTGGGCGGCGCGGGCGGCCGCGTGCAGTTCGTCGTCTGTGGCGTCGGGCTTGGCGAAGCGGAGGTTGTCCGCGACGGAGGCGTGGAAGAGGTAGGTCTCCTGCGCGACGACGCCGACCGCGCGGGCAAGGGTGTCGAAGTCGAGGTCGCGCACGTCCACCCCGTCCACGGTGACGCGGCCTCCGGTGACGTCGTACAGCCGGGGCACCAGGCAGCCGAAGGTCGACTTGCCGGCACCGGTCGGCCCCACCACGGCGAGACTCCCCCCGGCGGGCACGGTGAGGTCGATACCGTCGAGGACCGGGCCGCTCTTGTCGTCGTAGCGGAACTCGACCCCCTCGAAACGGACCTCACCCTTCACCTCGTCGAGGTGGACGGGGTCCTCGCGCTCGGTGATGTCTATGGGCAGGTCGAGGTACTCGAAGATGCGCTGGAAGAGCGCGAGGGACGTCTGGAGCTGGACGCCGGTGGACAGCAGGCTCACGGCGGGCCGGAACAAGCCCTGCTGCAGCGAGACGAAGGCGACCAGCGTGCCCAGCGAGACACCGGGGCCGCCGAACTGGAGGGCCAGACCCGCAGCCCAGTAGATGAACGCGGGCATCGCCGCCATGACGATGGTGATCACAGCCATGCGCCAGCGGCCCGCCATGCTCGCCCTGACCTCCAGATCGACCAGGCGCTCGGACTCTTCGGCGAAGCCGGCGGTCAGCGAGTCGGAGCGGCCCATGGTGCGGCCGAGCAGGATGCCGCTGACCGACAGCGACTCGGTGACGGTGGCGGCCATGACGGCCATCTGTTTCTGCCGCCGGGTGGTGATCTTCTTGCGCTCGTCCCCGACCCGACGGCTGATCCACACGAAGACCGGGAGCAGGACCAGCGAGACGAGTGTGAGCCGCCAGTCGAGGGCGACCATCGCCACGATCGTGGCGACCACACTCGTGGTGTTGGAGACGAGAGAAGTGGCGGTGGAGGTGACGGTCGCCTGCATTCCGCCGATGTCGTTGGCGATGCGGGACTGCACCTCGCCGGTGCGAGTGCGGGTGAAGAAGGCGAGGGACATCCGCTGCAGGCGGCCATAGACGGCGGTGCGCAGGTCGTGCATGACGCGCTGGCCGACGGTGGTCGAGATCAGTGTCTGGAGGACACCGAAGACGCTGGAGAGGACCGCGCTAAGGATCATGCCGAGCGCGAGCAGGCTCAGCAGCCCGGTGCGGCCCTGCGGGATCGCGACGTCGAGGATCTCGCGCAGGAGGAAGGGCGTGGCCACCGAGACCAGCGAGGAGGCGCCGACCAGCAGGCCGACGACGGCCAGCCGGCCACGGTAGGGACGGAAGAGTTTGAGGATGCGGCGCACCTGCCGGGGCTGTTCCCTGGTGTCGGGTGGCGGCGTCCAGGACGTTTCTCGTTCGGGGTGCAAAGGACTCCTAGGAAAGCGAGAAGGGCCGGACCGACGGACGGCCGACTCTGGCTCATTGAGCATAGCTCATTGTTACCTGTACTCACAATGAACGGGGTCCTGATATTGTTCCCCCATGTCGACCCCAGATCCCGAGGGCGTGCTCGCCGAGCAGTTGCTACGGCTGACCCGCCGGGTGCACCGCATCCAGAAGCGCCACCTCGAATGGCGGGAACTCGGCATCACTCCCGCCCAGTCCCGCCTGCTGCGCACCCTCGCGCACTACGACTCGCCGCCGCGCATGGCCGACCTCGCCCAGCGTCTCGAAGTGGTGCCGCGTGCGGTGACGACCCTGGTCGACGGCCTGGAGGCGCACGGCAAGGTCCGCCGGGTGCCGGACCCCTCCAACCGCAGGGTCACCCGGATAGAGCTGACGGACGAGGGCCGCGCCACCCTGAGCGAATTGCACGGAGCACGCCGTTCCGCGGCCGAGGAGATCCTTGCCCCGCTGACCGAGAAGGAGCGGCAGGTACTCGGAGTCCTGCTGGACACCCTGGTGGACGGCGACACCCCGAAGCGGTGAATCCTCCGCCCGGCTCCTCCGCCGGGCGCCCGGCGCCCCACCGGGCGTAGCGGGGCGGCGCCGCGTGGCCGGAACCCGGTGCGGGTCGTGCCACACCGGAGAAAACCGTTTGAAATTCACCTCCGCGCAAGGCGAACCTTTCACGGCTTGCCGCCGCCTCCGGGTGTCGCCGCAGCATGCCCTTCCCTGCCACGAGCCACTGGGACGCCATGCAGATCCAAGACCTTCCGTACTCAGATCCAGGCGTACCCGACGCGCGGTCCGGCCCCCGCCTGCTGTGGTGGCTCGGCCGCAACCAGTTGGGCGGCCAGTGCAGAGCACTGCTGTGGGGCATGCTCCACTTCGCCTCGGTCTGCGCCCTGCCCTTCTGCGTCGGCCTGGCCGTTCAGGCGGCCGTCGACCGATCCCCCCGCCGACTCGCCCTGACGGGCGGTCTGATGCTGTTGTGCGGCACGGCGATCGCGGTGGGCGACACCTTCCTGCACCGCGCCGCCGTCACCAACTGGATCACGGCGGCCGCACGGCTTCAGCAACTCCTGGCACGCAAGGCCGCTTACCTCGGCTCCGCACTGACCCGACGGGTCGCGGCCGGCGAAGTGGTCACCGTTTCCACGGGTGACGTGGAGAAGCTCGGATGGTTCGTCGAGGCGGTGTCCCGCTTCACCGCGGCCGCGCTGACGGTCGTGGTGGTCTGCGTCGCACTGCTCGTCTACCAGCCGGCTCTCGGCGTCGTCGTCGCCGTGGGCCTGCCGATGGTCGCGCTCGCGGTACTTCCACTGCTGCCCAGAGCCACCAGTCGCGCCGACGTTCAGCGCGAGAAAGCCGGCCGCGCCACCGAACTGGCCTCGGACACCGTGGCCGGACTGCGGGTGCTGCGGGGCATCGGCGGCGAGGACCTGTTCCTCGACCGCTACCGCCGTGCCTCGCAGGAGGTGCGCCACGCCGCGGTGCGCAGCGCCCGGATGTGGTCGGTCATCTCGGCCCTCCAGGTGCTGCTGCCGGGCCTGCTGTTGATCGTGGTCGTCCTGCGCGGCGTCCAACTGGCCCGCGAGGGCCGGATCACGGTCGGCGAGCTGGTCACCGTCTACAGCGCGGTCATGATCGTGAACTATCCACTGCGGCACTTTCAGGAGATCGCCATGGCGTACTCCTTCTCCCGGCCCTCCGCCCAACGGGCCGCGCGGGTGCTGTCGTTGGAACGCCTCACGGACGTCGAGGGCTCACGCGCGACCGAGCTGCCGGGTGGCGACCTGTTCGACCCGGCCACCGGTCTGCGCGTCCCCGCGCACAGGTTCACTGCCGTGGTGTGCGGCGACCCCGACATGGCAGGGCGCCTCGCGGATCGCCTGGGCGGCCACGCACCCGAGCCCGGCCTGTCGGTCCTGCTCGGCGGCGTGCCGCTGGACGAGCTTTCTCTCGACCAGGCCCGCACCGCCGTCCTGGTCCAGGACAAGGACCCGGTGCTGCTGTCCGGCACCCTGCGCGAACTCCTCGACGTCCCCGCCTCCGGCACCGTCCGTGCTGAGGACGCCCTGGCGGCCGCCCAATGCGCGGACGTACTGGACGCCCTGGTGCAAGGGTCGCTGGACGTGTCCGATCCGATGGACGCACGGATCACCGAGCGCGGACGCTCTTTGTCCGGCGGCCAGCGCCAGCGTCTCGCCCTGGCCCGCTCCCTCGTCGCCGATCCAGAGGTCCTCGTCCTGGACGAACCGACCTCCGCCGTGGACTCGCACACCGAGGCGAGGATCGCGGACGGGCTGCGCCGGCTGCGCTCCGGCCGTACGACCGTGGTGCTCACCTCGTCACCGTTGCTGCTGGACCGTGCCGACGAGGTCGTCTTCCTCCACGAGGGCGAGGTCGTGGCAACCGGCAGGCACCGCGAGCTGATCGGCACCGAACCCCGGTACCGCGCAGTCGTGACGCGCGAGACCGAGGACGAGCAGCGCGAGGCAGCCGCCATGGAAACCGCAGCCCCACCTCCCCCGCAGGAACGACCGGACCTCTCCGAGGGAGCCCCTCTGCTGGGCGCTCTCGAACCGCTCGAAGAGATCGAGGAGAGCGCATGATCGGCGTAGCGCCGCCGGCCTACGACCCGGCGGCCCCGACGACCGCCACCACCTTGCCCGTCGGCGCGGCGTCGACCGTGCGCGACTATGTGGCGGAGCTGTTCCGGCGTCACCGTCGGGCCTTCCTGCTGCTCATCGGCGTCAACACCGTCGCGGTCGTCGCCTCCATGGTGGGTCCGTACCTGCTCGGCGGCTTGGTCGAGCGCGTCGCCGACCGGGCTTCCGATCTTCGACTCGGCCTGACCGTCGGTCTCTTCGTGTTCGCGTCGACGGTGCAGGCGCTCTTCACGCTGCAAGTGCGGCTGCGCGGCGCGATGCTCGGGGAGCAGATGCTGGCCGATCTGCGCGAGGACTTCCTCGTCCGTTCGGTCCGGCTGCCACCGGGTGTGCTGGAACGCGCCGGGACGGGCGACCTGCTGTCCCGCATCACGACCGACATCGACCGTCTCTCCAACGCCATGCGAGAGGCCGTCCCCGAGCTGGCGATCGGTGTCGTGTGGGCGCTTCTGCTGCTCGGCGGCCTCGTCGTC
This sequence comes from Streptomyces recifensis, assembly GCF_002154615.1. Lineage (NCBI taxonomy): Bacteria > Bacillati > Actinomycetota > Actinomycetes > Kitasatosporales > Streptomycetaceae > Streptomyces > Streptomyces recifensis. The sequence continues at coordinate 7,613 of NZ_MUNH01000037.1, read as the reverse complement.
ACGGCCCCGCCGCTCGCGGCGGCCGTCCTCCTCGCGGTGCCGGTACTGGTGGCCGGGTGCCGTTGGTACTTCAAGCGCGCCCCCTCCGGGTACCGCTCGGAGGCCGCCGGATACGCGGCCGTCGCCGCCTCGCTGGCCGAGACCGTGGACGCCGGCCGCACCATCGAGGCCCACCGCCTCGGCGCCCGCCGCGTCGCTCTCTCGGACCGGCGCATCAGGGAATGGACCGCGTGGGAGCGGTACACATTGTGGCTGCGCTCGGTGTTGTTTCCCGTGATCAACGCCGTTCACATCATCGTGCTCGGTTCCGTCCTCATGGTCGGCGGTGTCTTCGTCCTGCGGGGCTGGATGGACGTGGGGCAGCTCACCACGGGCGCGCTGATCGCCCAGATGCTGGTCGACCCGATCAATCTCATCCTGCGCTGGTACGACGAGGTGCAGGTCGCCCAGGTGTCGCTGGCCCGGCTCGTCGGGGTACGGGACATCGAGCCGGACGCCGGTGACGCGTCGCTGGTGCCGGACGGGCGGGACGTGGACGCCGACCGGGTGCACTTCGGCTACCGCGAGGGCGTGGACGTGCTGCGCGATGTCTCCCTCCGGGTCGCGCCGGGCACCCGGCTGGCCCTGGTCGGCCCCTCGGGCGCGGGCAAGTCCACGCTGGGCAGATTGCTCGCCGGTGTCTACGCACCTCGGGACGGCCATGTCACCCTGGGCGGCGCGGAGCTGTCCGGGATGCCGGCCGAGCGCGTCCGTTCGCATGTCGCCCTTGTCAACCAGGAGCACCACGTCTTCGTCGGCTCCCTGCGCGACAACCTTCTGCTGGCCCGCACCGAGGCACGCGATGCCGAGCTGTGGGCGGCACTGGGCGCGGTCGACGCGGGCACCTGGGCGGGTGCGCTGGACGCGGGGCTGGACACCGAGGTCGGGTCCGGTGGTCTGCCGCTGACCCCGGCGCAGGCCCAGCAGATCGCGCTCGCCAGGCTGGTGCTGGCCGACCCGCACACGCTGGTGCTGGACGAGGCGACCTCGCTCCTCGATCCGCGCGCCGCCCGCCACCTGGAGCGTTCGCTGTCCCGTGTCCTCGACGGGCGCACGGTGGTCGCCATCGCACACCGTCTGCACACCGCCCATGACGCCGATGTGATCGCGGTCGTCGAGAACGGCCGCATCAGCGAGCTGGGCAGCCATGACGAACTGGTCGCGGCGGACGGAGCCTATGCGGCGCTCTGGCGCTCCTGGCACGGCTGAGGGCCGGTCCACCAGGTCGGCACGGAACCGGGTGGCGCGGCGGGTCGCCGGCCGCCTCTCCCCCGCTGCCCGGCGTTGCCGTTGCGCGGTCCCGAATGGGGGTGGAAGGCTGGATGAAGGCACCGGGCCAGGAAGCCGGGGGACGGTTTCCCGGCCGCTCCGTGGGACGGCCGGAGCGCGTGTGCCGGTGGGCCCGCGCCCGTTTTCACGGCGTCGGGTCGTGCTGACCGGATGGAGGTCCACGTGAGCAGCGCCGACGGATGGGGTGACGACGTCTACCAGCCCGACCCCGATGAGATCCCGGAGGATTTGGGGATGCTCGACGTCGAGGACACATTGGACTACGACGGTGTCGGTGATTCCCTCGACCGGGGCTGGTCCCCTCCCGAACGGCCCTGGGCGGTCGAGCACACCGGGGTGACGGCGGCGGAACGCGCGGCCGGCGAGACGCTCGACCAGCGGCTCGCGGAGGAGGTGCCCGATTCGGCCGGCCTCGACGGCGACGGTCTCGGCGACTCCGGGGCCACCGACGGCGAACTGCTGGACAACGAGGTCGGCCTCCGCCGTTCCGGTCGCCTGGTGGCTCCCGACGAGGGCGTGCACGAGGACGACGAGAGCGCGCTCGTGGCCACGGACGTCGGCATCGACGGCGCCGCCGCCTCCGCCGAGGAGGCCGCCGTCCACATTGTCGACGACAACCCCCTTCCCGGCTGATCCGGAAGCCTCCCGTCCCACCGACTTGTGCGAGGAGCCGCCATGCAGCAGGACAAGCAGCCCGCCTACCGCCCGGTCGTCTTCCGCGACCGCTCGGCCGGCTACGCCTTCCTCACCCGGTCCACCGCCAGCAGCGAGCAGACCATCGAGTGGGACGACGGCGAGATCTACCCGGTGGTCGACGTGGAGATCTCCTCGGAGAGCCACCCCTTCTACACCGGCAAGGCCCGCACCCTGGACAGCGAGGGCCGCATCGACCGGTTCGAACGCCGGTACGGCGGGCAGCGCCCGGACGCGAGCGCCTGACGAACTCGTGCGGGGACTCAGATGAAGTTGAGCGCCGCCGCGCCGCCCACCCCGCCGAGCAGCATGAACGCGGGCATCAGCACCCGCAGCTCGACCCAGCTCCCCGCCCGGAAGCGCAGCACCTTCGGGGGCCCGACCGGGTACCAGCGCTTGCGGCCGACGGGGATGGGCCACAGGACGGGGCAGCCGGAGACGGTCAGCGCGTCCCCGATGTCGTGGACCAGGGCGCCCAGCACGACCGGCAGGCCCAGCCACATGTACGCCTGGCCCGGATCGCTGAACAGCCAGTCGGCGCCCTGGCCCGGCTTGTCCAGCATCCCCGCCAGAATCCAGGCGCTGGTCGCCGCGAGCAGCCAGACCAGCACATCGCTGCTGGAACCACGCGCCGCCCGCCACAGCAGGCCCTCGATGGCCAGCACCATGTGCACGAACAGGATGGCCAGGACGCCCCAGCGGCCACAGGTGATCGCCACTGCAGAACTGCCCACGCCGATCAGGACCGCCCACAGCCAGGTGTGCGTGAGCGTGCGGTGCCCGCCCGTGCGGCGCGCGTCGCCCGGCTTCCGGGTGGCCTTGTAGACGGCGTACGACAGCTTGTCGACGATCTCGCAGATCCAGCGGGACACCGGTCCGAAGGCCCGTGAGATGGTGGCCGCCTTGTGATCCAGATCGGGGGCGAGCGCGGCACCCGCACAGACCAGGGAACCCACCAGCAGGACCGGCCAGGGCATCGGGTACCCGAAGGCGGCGGCCGCCGCCCCGACACCGAGCCAGGCCGCGGCCCCCGACAGTGAGTGTGCTGGTCCCATCATGGCCGTGTCCCGCCCCATTGCTCGTGTGCCGCTGTCCAGTTGACCTGCGGTGCTGATGATCCGTCGGCGACACAGCGTAGCCTCCATGATCTTGACGCCCGCAGCCGATTCCCCCGTTGACGGCATGGGCAGGCAAGATGGGGGCGTGACCCTCATCGATCAGCTCCCGCGGCCCGCCGACCCCGACGCCCTGTACGAAAACTTCGAGTCGTGGGCCCAGGATCGCGGCCTCACCCTCTATCCCCACCAGGAGGAGGCGCTGATCGAGGTGGTGTCCGGGGCGAACGTGATCGTCTCGACGCCCACCGGTTCCGGCAAGAGCATGATCGCCGCCGGCGCGCACTTCGCGGCGTTGGCCCGCGACGAGGTCACCTTCTACACCGCTCCGATCAAGGCCCTGGTGTCGGAGAAGTTCTTCGAACTGTGCAAGATCTTCGGCACCGAGAACGTGGGCATGCTGACCGGCGACGCCTCCGTGAACGCCGACGCGCCCGTGATCTGCTGCACGGCCGAGGTGCTGGCGTCCATCGCGCTGCGGGACGGCAAGGACGCTGACATCGGCCAGGTCGTGATGGACGAGTTCCACTTCTACGCGGAGGGTGACCGGGGGTGGGCCTGGCAGATTCCGCTGCTGGAACTGCCTCAGGCTCAGTTCATCCTGATGTCGGCCACGCTCGGTGACGTGTCCTTCTTCGAGAAGGACCTCACCCGGCGCACCGGGCGCCCCACCGCGGTCGTCCGTTCGGCGACCCGCCCGGTACCGCTCTCCTACGAGTACCGGCTCACCCCGCTCACCGAGACGCTCACCGAGCTCCTGGAGACCCGGCAGGCTCCGGTGTACATCGTGCACTTCACGCAGGCGCAGGCCGTGGAACGGGCGCAGGCGCTGATGAGCATCAACATGTGCACCCGTGAGGAGAAGGACCGGATCGCCGAGCTGATCGGCAACTTCCGCTTCACCACCAAGTTCGGCCAGAACCTCTCCCGCTACGTACGGCACGGCATCGGCGTCCACCACGCCGGCATGCTGCCCAAGTACCGGCGCTTGGTGGAGAAGCTGGCCCAGGCCGGTCTGCTGAAGGTCATCTGCGGCACGGACACTCTCGGCGTCGGCGTCAACGTACCCATCCGCACCGTGCTGTTCACCGCCCTGACCAAGTACGACGGCAACCGCGTCCGTACACTGCGGGCCCGCGAGTTCCACCAGATCGCGGGACGGGCCGGCCGCGCCGGATTCGACACCGCCGGGCTCGTCGTCGCGCAGGCTCCCGAGCATGTCATCGAGAACGAGAAGGCCCTCGCCAAGGCGGGAGACGACGCGAAGAAGCGCCGCAAGGTGGTGCGCAAGAAGGCTCCGGAGGGCTTCGTCGGCTGGACGGAGAACACCTTCGAGAAGCTGATCGCGTCCGAGCCCGAGCCGCTGACCTCGCGGTTCCGGGTGACGCACACCATGCTGCTGTCCGTGATTGCCCGGCCGGGCAACGCCTTCGAGGCGATGCGCCATCTGCTGGAGGACAACCACGAGCCGCGCAAGCAGCAGCTCCGGCACATCCGCCGCGCGATCGCCATCTACCGCTCGCTGCTGGACGGCGGCATCGTCGAGAAGCTCGACAAGCCGGACGCCGAGGGTCGCATCGTCCGTCTCACGGTGGATCTCCAGCAGGACTTCGCGCTCAACCAGCCGCTGTCCACCTTCGCACTGGCGGCCTTCGAACTCCTCGACCCCGAGTCGCCGTCCTACGCACTCGACATGGTGTCCGTCGTCGAGTCCACCCTGGACGATCCGCGTCAGATCCTCGCCGCCCAGCAGAACAAGGCGCGCGGTGAGGCCGTGGCCCTGATGAAGGCGGACGGCGTCGAGTACGAGGAGCGCATGGAGCGGCTCCAGGACATCAGCTACCCCAAGCCGATGGAAGAGCTGCTCTTCCACGCCTACGACACCTACCGCAAGAGCCACCCCTGGGTCGGCGACCACCCGCTGTCGCCGAAGTCGGTCGTCCGCGACATGTACGAGCGCGCCCTGTCCTTCACGGAGCTGGTCTCGCTCTACGAGCTGGCGCGCACCGAGGGCATCGTGCTGCGGTACCTCGCCAGCGCCTACAAGACCCTCGACCACACCATCCCGGACGACCTCAAGTCCGAGGATCTCCAGGACCTCATCGAGTGGCTCGGTGAGATGGTCCGCCAGGTCGACTCCAGCCTCCTGGACGAGTGGGAGCAGCTCGCCAACCCGGAGGTGATGACCGCCGAGGAGGCCCAGGAGAAGGCCGACGAGGTGAAGCCGGTCACCACCAACGCCCGCGCCTTCCGCGTGCTGGTCCGCAACGCCCTCTTCCGCCGCGTGGAGCTGGCCGCCCTCGACCAGGTCGACGAACTGGGTGAGCTGGACGGCGACTCCGGCTGGGACGCGGACGCGTGGGGCGAGGCCATGGACAAGTACTGGGACGAGTACGAGGACCTCGGCACCGGCCCCGACGCCCGCGGCCCCAAGCTGCTGGTGATCAAGGAGGAGCCGCAGGACAAGCTGTGGCGCGTCCGTCAGATCTTCGACGACCCGAATGGTGACCACGACTGGGGCATCAGCGCGGAAGTCGATCTCGCCGCATCCGACGCGGAGGGCCGCGCCGTCGTCCGTGTCACCGATGTCGGTCAGTTGTGAGCACAGGAGAAACCCACCGATGACGAATCCGGCCGAGAGCCTGGTCGATCTGCTCGACCTGGAGCAGATCGAGGTCAACATCTTCCGCGGCCGCAGCCCGCAGGAGTCCCTCCAGAGGGTCTTCGGCGGCCAGGTCGCGGGCCAGGCGCTGGTCGCCGCGGGGCGCACCACGGAAGGCGACCGCCCCGTGCACTCGCTGCACGCGTACTTCCTGCGTCCGGGCCGGCCCGGCGTGCCGATCGTGTACCAGGTGGAGCGGGTCCGTGACGGACGCTCGTTCACCACGCGCCGGGTCACGGCTGTGCAGCAGGGCCGCACGATCTTCAATCTGACCGCCTCCTTTCACAAACCCGAGGAAGGACCGTTCGAGCACCAGCTCCCGCCCGCCCGTGTGGTGCCGGACCCGGAGTCCCTGCCGCCCGTGGCCGAGGAGATCCGGAAGCATCTGGGCGCGCTCCCGGAGCAGTTGGAGCTGATGGCCCGCCGCCAGCCCTTCGACATCCGTTATGTCGACCGGCTGCGCTGGGACGCCGAGGACATCGACGGTGCCGAGCCGCGCAGCGCGGTGTGGATGCGCGCGGTCGGTCCGCTCGGCGACGATCCGCTGGTGCACACCTGCGCGCTGACCTACGCGAGCGATATGACCCTGCTCGACGCGGTCCGCATCCCGGTCGAGCCGCTGTGGGGTCAGCGCAATTTCGACATGGCGTCGCTGGACCACGCCATGTGGTTCCACCGTCCGTTCCGCGCCGACGAGTGGTTCCTGTACGACCAGGAGTCCCCGATCGCCATCGGCGGCCGCGGCCTGGCCCGGGGGCGCATCTACGACGTGCACGGGCAACTGCTCGTGTCGGTCGTCCAGGAGGGCCTGTTCAGGTCCCCCTAGTGGGATCGCCGGCCGGGGCGCTCCGGGGGTTTCTGCGACGCAGCCAGGCCCGCAGCCCCCGGGGCGGTCGCGCCGTGGTGACACCGGGCCCGGGGCCGTTTCGTGGCAACGGCGCGGAGACCGGGATGTCGGAGCGTGCTCGCGCCGTGGCGATGTCGACCGGTGCTGCCGGGGCGGAAGGTCGCGGTACCGGCAGTGCGGGCACTCGCCGTACGCGCGGTCGTCGCGCGGCGTGATCCCGCTGGCTCGGCACTGGTGAGGACGTGGGCCAAGGTGCCCGTGTCGCTTCCAACTGCCGCGTCAGATCCGCACTCAGCCACCCGATCTCGTCCGCGTCCTGCGCGGTCATGATCTGCTCGCCGAGCAGCGCGGAAGGGGATCCGGGGGCGCCGTGCTCGGGCAGGTTCGGCTTCAGGCGGTCCAACTTGGCCCGCTCACAGGGCACTTTGACAATCGCCGCGATCTCGTCGCTCGGCAGGAAGGCGGCAATGGCTCCGGCTCGCGCCCACGGGTCGTCGGCCTGCCGCAGCAGGAACCCGAGGTGACGTCCCCGCCAGTTCCTCGGGCGCAGATCGAGCCCGGCCGTCAACTGGCTCCTGAGTGTCTCGGGCGTCCTGCCCGTGATCAGATCGGCGTGCTCACCGTTCGCCACGAACTCCCGCAGTTCCTCGGCCAGGTACAGCCACACCACGGCTCGGTACCGGTTGAGGTAGAAACGCACCGGCACCAGCAGTCCCAGTCGGGCGAGCCTGGCGAACCTGCCTTCGGAGACGCCCATGAGTGAGGCGCCCTCCTTCGTGCCCACGACCCTCACTCGCTCGCGGAGCGTCTGGGGAAAGCCGGGCTGCGCCTGGAGGCGGGCGATCTCGGTCCGGGCGACTCGTCGGCCGCCGCTCGCCCCGCCGGACACGATGCGGATGCGGCCCAGCGCGACGGCCAGGTCGAACTCGTAGCGCTTGAGGCCCAGTTCCCGAGCCGCGCGGCTCGG
>NZ_MUNH01000385.1:0-10296 GCF_002154615.1 Streptomyces recifensis | reverse complement strand
CCCTGGTCGCGGCGGTCGCCGCCGAGCACCACCTGCCGTTCCTCGTGATCTCCGCGGGCACCCGCAACCACTTCGCCATGGATCTCGGCCTCGACCGCGCCGACCCGGCCCGCTGCCTCGACGCCCTGACCGACGGCGAGGAGATCCGCGTCGACCTCGGCGACGTCTCCGGCCGCCCCTTCGTCAACACGGTGTCCTTCGGCGTCTACGCGGACATCGTGCAGAGCCCCGAGTACCGCGACAACAAGACCGGCACCGCCCTCAACCTGATGCCGGACCTGCTGGCCAGGGAAGGCGTACAACGGCTGGAGGCGAACGTGGACGGCAACCGGCTCGCCGAGCAGCAGGCGCTGCTGATCAGCAACAATCCGTACGTCTCCCCCGACGAGCTGAGCGGCGGCGGGCGCCGGCCCCGGCTCGACACCGGGGAGCTGGGAGTGATCGGGATCAGGGTGGAGAACGCGGCCCAGGCGGCGGATCTGGCCGTACGGGGTTCGCAGGCGACGGGGCTCACCGTGACGACCGCGCACCGGGTCGAGGTGAAGGCCGGGGAGGAGCAGATCCCGGTGGCGGTGGACGGCGAGGCGCTGTGGCTGCGTACACCGGTCACCTGCTCGGTACGGCCGGGCGCGCTGCGGGTGCTCCTGCCGCGCGACCGTCCCGGCGTGCCGCAGCCCGCGCCGCCCATCGACTGGCGGAAACTGCTCGACCTCGCGTTCGGTCCCGCCGAGCGCACGGCACCGGGAGAGAACCATGCCTGACCGCGACACCGTCTCCGCCGTCCTCGGTGACCTGCGCGCGGTCGACGGCGCGCTGTACGCCGCCGTGGCCGCCACGCCGACGCCCGCGCTGGACCGGGCGCTGCGGCTGCTGTCGCACGCGGCCGACCACTCGAAGATCTCGTTCGGCGTCGCGGCGGGGCTGGCCCTGCTGCCGGGCCGGCCGCGCCGCGCGGCACTGGCGGGGGTCGCCTCGGTCACCCTGGCTTCGGCGGCGGCGAACCTGCTCGGCAAGCGGATGGTGCGCCGCCACCGGCCCGACCGGGAGGAGGCGCAGGTGGCGGTGGCGCGGCACGTGCGCATGCCCGAGTCGGCGTCCTTCCCCTCCGGGCACACGGCCTCGGCCACCGCCTTCGCCACGGCCGTGGGTGTCGTCCTGCCTCCGGCGGCGGTCCCCCTGGGGTCGTTGGCGGTGGCCGTCGGGTACTCCCGCGTCCACACAGGGGTGCACTATCCGGGGGATGTCGCGGCGGGCGCGGTGCTGGGGTTCGCGGCGGCCGCGGTGTCGCTGGCCGTGGTGCGGGGGCTGGGGTGCGGGGCGGGGAGAGGAACGGGTTGAGCCCACCTGTGGGGAGACTACGTGTGGGGAGGGCACGTGTGGTGGGGGCACACGTGGTGAGGGCACGCGTGGTGAGGCCACATGCGGCTCTCAACACACGGTCAGCAGATGGTTCCTGTTGACGACCTCGAGAGACAGCGTGCGATACCCCACCGTCTCGAACAGCACCGTCAGCCGCTCGTTCTCCTCGCTCATGACCGACCCCTGCCCCCACTGCTCGTGCCGTACGAGAGTGCCGGGCGGGAAGGGATGCTCGTCCCCCACGGGCGCCGACGAGGTCGACTCGGGTATCGGCCCGCCCGTACCGGCCAGCACGGCGGGCCCGCCCTCGGCGCCGCCCTCCTCGGCCAGTTCGGCGGCCTCACACCGGTCACAGGCGCCGCAGGACTCGTCCTGCTCGCCGCTCTGCCCGAAGTAACCCAGCAGGAACCGCCGCCGGCAGCCGGTGGCCTCCGCGTAGCCCCGCATCATGTCGACGCGGGAGCGCTCCAACTGCTGATGGGCGTCGCCCAGTTCGATCGCCCGCTGCGCGGCGTCGGCCGGTGCGGCCGTACCGGTCGCCTCCAGTTCGCCGTCCTCGGTGGTGTGCACGGCGTCGACCTGCTCCAGCAGGTTGACGACGGCCGTGAGACGGCTCGCCGTCAGGTTGGTCTCCTCACGCAGCTCGGTCGGCGGGACGGCCCCGTCGTGTTCCGCCAGCGTGCTCACGACCTGGGTGACGGTGTCCGGGTCCGGCCGTCCGGCCGCGAAGAAGCGCTGCATGCCGAGGTCCTGCGGCCGGTAGGCGAGTATCGCGCGGGCCTCCTCGCCGTCGCGTCCGGCGCGGCCGATCTCCTGGTAGTAGGCGTCCAGCGAGCCGGGGACGGAGGCGTGCAGCACGAAGCGGACGTCCGGCTTGTCGATGCCCATCCCGAAGGCGGAGGTCGCCACGACCACGTCCAGCTCGCCCGCCATGAACCGGTCGTGCACGTCCCCCCGCTCCCGTGCGGGCAACCCCGCGTGGTACGCGGCCGCGTCCAGCCCGAGCAGGCTCAGCTCCTCGGCGTACTCCTCGGCCTCCCGGCGCGTACCCGCGTACACGAGGCCGGGCTTGGCCTCCGCGGCGGCGCGTTCCACGACGGCACGCTTCTTGGCGGCGGCGTCCTGGAAGGGGACGACCTCCAGGTGGATGTTGGGCCGGTCGAAACCGGTGACCACCTCGCGCACGTCCCGCATGCCGAGCCGGCTGACGATCTCGGTCCGTACGGGTGCGGCGGCGCTCGCGGTCAGGGCCAGTACGGGGGGCCGGCCGAGCCGGTCGATGACCTGGCCGAGCCGCAGGTAGTCGGGGCGGAAGTCGTGCCCCCACGACGACACGCACTGGGCCTCGTCGACGACGAACAGTGCGGGCTCGGCGGCGGCGAGCTGCTCGACCACCTCGTCCTTGGCGAGCTGCTCGGGCGCCAGGAACAGGAAGTCGACGTCACCCTCGCTGATCCGGTCCCACACCGCCGCGTTCTCGCTGCCGCTCTGGGAGGAGTTCACGGCGGCCGCCTCCGCGCCCTTCCGGCTCAACAGCCCCCGCACCTGGTCCCGTTGGAGCGCGACGAGTGGGGACACCACGACGGTCGGCCCCGGCAGCAGCAGTCCCGGCACCTGGTAGACGGCCGACTTCCCGGCCCCGGTGGGCATCACGACCAGCGTGTCCCGCCGCTCCATCACCGCCTCCATCGCCACCAACTGCTCCGGCCGCAGCTCCTCCCACCCGAACACGTCCGACGCGCTCTTACGGAGCCGCTTCGCCGACGGGGTACTCATCATGCTCTCCCTGTGCTCCGGGCCCTGCTCAGATCACCGGAATCGGCGCCTGCGTGAGCACCCGGTACCCCGGGGACGGCGGAGTAGCGCGCCGGCGGCCCGGGAATCGGTATCGGAGAGGTGGGTCACCCAGGGGGTCCTACGAAGGTTCTCCCCCGAAGAAGTCCGCAAGGGAGGACGCGAGCGCTTCCGGAGCCTCTTCGGCCACGTGATGCCCGGAGTCGATGCCGTGGCCGCGTACGTCCGGTGCCCACTGCCGCCAGATCTCCACCGGGTCCCCGTACAGGTCCTCGAGGTCGTCCCGGAGCGACCAGAGGATCAGCGCCGGGCACTGGATCCGCCTCCCGGCCGCGCGGTCGTCCTCCTCGTGCCGCGCGTCGACGGTGAGGCCGGCCCGGTAGTCCTCCAGCATCGCCCGCACCACGTCCGGGTTTCTCGTGGCCGCGCGCCACTCGTCATGGTTCTCCTGGCCCATGCTCCGGGGGTCACCGTGGTACCAGCTGTCCGGATCGGCGTTGATGACCCGCTCGGGTACGTCCGGCTGGGCGAAGAAGAACCAGTGCCACCACTGCGTGGCGAACTCGGTCGTGATGCGGGACAGGTGCTCGGTGAGGGGCAGACCGTCGATCAGCGCCACCCGTGAGACAGCGTCGGGGTGATCGAGTGCGAGGCGTAGCGCGACACTGCTTCCGCGGTCGTGCCCGGCGAGCGCGAACCGGGCATGGCCGAGGGAACGCATCACCTCGACCACATCACCGGCAACGGCCCGCTTGGAGTACCCGGAGTGGTCGGCGGTGGGCACCGGCCCGGTGGACCGCCCGTATCCCCGGAGGTCCGGACAGACCACGGTGAAGCCGCGCCGGACGAGGAGCGGGGCGACGCGGTGCCAGGTCGCGGAGGTCCGGGGGTGGCCGTGCAGGAGTACGACGGGCGGTCCGTCCCCTCCGTGCCGGACGAAAACCCACGCCTCACCGGCCTGAACCCGGCTGGTCTCGAAGTCCTCGAACACGACTGGGCCCTCCTTCGGAGTGTCTCCCCCGCCTACCCCGCGGACCCGTCGGACAACGTGACCCACCCCATCCGCGACGAGGGAGACCAACGTCGGGTTCTCGTCGGTCCCGGTCCCGGCACGAGAGTCGTGAATCAGTGGTTCCGCTTCGCCGCCGGCTTCCTGGGGAATGCCACAACTCCCCCTGGGCACACGGATTCCAGACACACGAAGTACCGGCATTCCCCCTTTCATGGAACGGGAGTTCTCATGACCAGTTACGGTGGCCAGCCGGCCGCTCGATCCGGTTCGCGGACCAATGGACTCGCCATCGCGGGCCTGGTGTGCGGCGTTGTCGGCTTCTTCTTCCTCAACGTCGTTCTCGGCCCCCTGGCGATCATCTTCGGTATGGTCGCCACGCGGCAGTCGGGCGCCAAGGAGGGGCGCGGAATGGCGAAGGCGGCCGTCATTCTCGGCATCGTCGACCTCGTGGTCTTCGCCATTCTCATGATCGTGGCGGCGAACAACGGTGGATTCCACTGGTACGTCGGAGGCTGACGCCGAATTGAATTCCGGACGCGTACGAAAACGGGCTGCGGGCAGGCATGGACCATGACGACACTGCTCGCAGCCTTCGTGCTCGGCACCCCGGATCCCCCCGCGCTGGCCGACTTCTATCGCGCCCTGCTGGGCTGGGACGAGGTCGACCGGGAGCCCGACTGGGTCCGGCTCAAGGCCCCGGAGCGTGAACGCCCCGGTCTCAGCTTCCAGTTGGAGAAGGACCACCGTCCGCCGGCCTGGCCGTCCGGCCCCGGCGAGCAGCAGATGCAGGCCCATCTCGACATCCAGGTGGACGACCTCGTCGCCGAGACCGAGCGCGCGTGCGCCCTGGGCGCGACGGTGGAGGAGCACCAGCCACAGGACGACGTGCGCGTGCTGCGCGACCCCCACGGCCATCTGTTCTGCCTCTTCCTCCCCGGCGCCTGAGCGACGCGCACGGCACGGCCCTGCGCCCGCCGGCCCGGACTCCCCCGGCCCGGCGGACCCCGCTGGGCGGCGTTGCCCGAGGCAGACACCCGTGATTGGCTCGGCCGATGAAACTTCTGCTGACGTCGGCCGGTCTGCGCAACGAGAGCCTGAGGGATGCCCTGCGGGACATGCTGGGAAAGCCGTTCGGGTCGGCGAACATCGTGTACGTCCCCACCGCGTCCATGGCCGAGTCCGGCGACCACGGATGGCTTCTGGCCGACATGACCCGCGTGCACGGCCTCGGCTGGCGGGAGTTCGACATCCTGGAACTGAACGGCCTGCCCGGACGGTTGGTGCTCGACCGGCTGCTGCGGGCCGACGTCATCCATGTCGGCGGCGGCAACCACTACCACCTCGCCCGCAGCATCACCGGCAACGGCCTGGCCGACGGCTTCCTGGAAGCACTGGACGACCGGGTCTACGTGGGGCTGAGCGCGGGCTCGATGGTCCTCAGCCGGCATCTCACCGAGCACTCCGCCGACGTCCTCGGGGACACGGCGGACCTCCGTCTGCTCGGCGCGACCACCGTGACCCCGCCCTTCGGCCTGCTCGACGCGTACCTGAAACCCCATCTGTACTCGCCGGACTTCCCGGAACGCGACGACGCCTGGGCGGATCGCATCGTCGCGCGGGCGGACTTCCCGATCTACTTCATCGACGACGACACGGCGCTCCGCGTGCGCGACGACAAGGTGGACGTCGTCTCGGAGGGCCGGTGGCGCTTCCACCCGTGACCGGCCCCCGCTCAGCGCGAAGCGCCCAGCAGGCGGAGCAGGCCGTCCGCGCTGTCCGTCCTCCCGTCCCGGCGGAAGCCGTCGGCGGTGCACCCGGCCAGGACCCGGCCGGACGTGAGGCACCACTCCCACCACCGGTCCAGCGCGGAGGTGTCGAGTCGTTCGGCGGGCAGCAGCGCGGGCCAGCCGCAGGCGCGCGCCTGCGCGGTGACCTTGGCCCCGCCCGCCACGGGGTCGACGGCGAGGGCGGGCACCCCGGCACGCAGCGCGAGCACCAGGCCGTGCAGCCGGTCGGTGACGACCAGGTCGCAGCGCGCCAGCACGCTCCCCAGTTGCCCGGAGGTCGTGCACAGCCGCCAGTCGTGCGGGTCCAGCCGGGTCTCCAGTTCCAGGCAGGCGCAGTCCCGGCCGTTCAGCCAGCGCGTGACGGACTCTGCCACCCGATCGTGCTGCCTGCGGGGGCCGTACTCGTGCTGGCCGTGCGTGAGGACGACGCCCACCACCGGGCGCGCCGGCGGGACGGGCGCGCGGGCCGCCAGGTCGAGGGTGGGGACGGTGTCCGGGGCGTCCCGCGCGAGCACGTGGTGGAAGCCCCGCACGGCGGGTTCCGCGGCGTCGAGGACGGAGTTCCCCACGGCGATCCGGACACAGTCGCGGTACCGCCGGTGCAGGTCCTCTACCTGGGGTCCGTGCGCGGGGCCGCAGACGAAGAGCAGGTGCGAGTAGTCCTCGGGGCGGGTGTCGTCCAGGGAGGGCCCCTCCGGCCGGAAGCCGGGACTCCAGGCGATGTCGTGCGGTACGGCCGCGCCGCGCAGCAGTTCCCGTACCCGGTCCAGCGCGAGCAGGTCACCGGCGGTCGCCTCCCCGTGCAGGAAGCTGAACCAGCCGGTGACGAGAAGGCGCAGCGCGCCGGTCTCAGCCGTTGCCGAAGACCGCCTTCTGCACGTCGTTGGGGCCGTCGAACCGTTGCGTCCCGGCGTGCTCCAGCTTGTCGACGACCTTGTCGTCGGCGCCGTTGCTCCGGGCCACGGAGACGAGGTCGTCACGGCTGGCGGGGTAGTCGGCGCCCTTGAGGGCCTTCTGGAGTTCGATCGGGCTCATGTCGGCCATGGTGTCCTCCTGTCGGGGCCGGCGCAGTCGTCCTGCGCGTCCTGGCGCCGAGTACCCCCCGAGGGCGACGGAGACCCGCCGTGCCCGCGGTTTCCGGAAACAGCGGAAGGCCGGTTGCGGATTTCTCTGTAACCGGCCTTCACCTGCGACTTCGTAAAGTCGGGACGACAGGATTTGAACCTGCGACCCCTTGACCCCCAGTCAAGTGCGCTACCAAGCTGCGCCACGTCCCGATGCACTCACTCGCGGTGACCCGCGTGATCGCGCGAACAGCACTTTACCCCACGTACGGGACTCCTCCGAAGCGGGTTGTGGACGGGGAGGGGCAGAATCGGCGGCATGGCAGACGCGGAGACGGGCGGAGACATCGGCGGACGGGACCGGGACACCGAGGGGCGGGCGCGGAACGCCCGGCCCCGCGACGGGCTGGGGCGGCCCTTGCCGTACGGGTCCGACGGGGTCGAGCGGCAGCCCGAAGGGGTCGTACGGAGCCCCGACGAGACGGTCGCGGAGGCGCAGGCGCTGCTGGACGCCGGGAAGCCGTTCCACGCCCACGAGGTGTTCGAGGACGCCTGGAAGTCCGGCCCCGCCGCCGAGCGTGACCTGTGGCGCGGCCTCGCCCAGATCGCCGTGGGCCTCACCCACTCCGCCCGCGGCAACCTCACGGGCGGTCCCCGACTCCTCCGCCGGGGCTCCGCGGCGGTGACCGCCTGGTCCGAGCAGAACCGGCCCGACCCCTACGACCTCGACCTCCCGGGGCTCGCGACGTGGGCCGTGGACCTGGCAGGGCGGGTGGAGCAGACCTCCGCCCCCATCGACGCGGGCGCCGAGGGACCCCGTCTGCGACGCGGCTGACGGGCGCGGCCGGCCGGGCAGGACGCACCTGGCGCTTGCCACCCGGCCGCCGGAGGCCCTGCGGACGGGGGTCAGCGTGTCACATGGTGCCGACGTGACCTCGGGGGCATGCTGTGGGGCACCCGCGATCGCGGGGCAGCCGACAGAAGGAGTCACGCGGGTGTCATCCCAGGGCGTTACGGTCGTGGCTCTCCTGGCGGACCCCGACGCGCCGACGGACATCGCGCGGCGCCTGGCCCGGACCCTCCCCGACCGCCTCGCCGAAAAAGCGGGCGACGGACGGCGGTTCGAGGTCCGCGTGGTCAGCGAGCCCTTCACCGCGGGGACGGAGGACCTGTCCACCCTGGTGCGCCGGATCATCGACCGTGCCAGGACGGAGGACTGGGACATCGTCGTGGCCATCACCGACCTTCCGCTCCACGTCCACGGGCGCAAACTCGTCGTGGAGCTCAGCCACGAACATGGTCTCGCGCTGCTCTCCCTGCCCACGCTGGGCGGCCTGCGCCTGCGGACCAGGGCGGCACGGGCCGTCGAACAGGTCGTCCTCACCCTGGCCGTCCCGCAGACCACCGGAACCGACGGACATCCGCGGAGCCGGCCGCTGGGACACTTCGTCAGCCGTCTCGCCCCCATCCACCCCGGCCCGGTCGACGAGGACGAGATCGCGGACCTCCGGTACGTCGTCGGGGGCCCGCGCGGCTACCTGAGAGTGCTCGTCGGCATGGTCCGCGCCAACCGGCCGTGGCGCCTGGTGCCGGGTCTGTCCAAGGCCCTGGCGGCCGCACTCGCCACCGGGGCGGTGGCCACCGTGAACTCCACCGTCTGGAGCCTGTCGCAGGCCCTGAGCACCCCCCGCCTCGTGATCGCCACGGTCGGGTCCGTCGCCATCATGATCGGCTGGCTGATCGTGGACGCGCAGCTGTGGCATCGATCAGCGAACGCGCTGCCGGAGGAGAGGAAGAGGACGAGCCTCTACAACGCCTCGACCGTCTTGACCGTGGGTATCGGGGTGATCGTGTGTTATGTGGGACTGCTGGCCGTCAACTTGGTCTGGGCCCTGTTCATCCTCAACGACAAGGTCTTCGCCACCACGACCCGGAACCCGCTGAACGCCACCGACTACTGGACGTTGTCCTGGTTCGTCGCCTCGATCGCCACGGTGGGCGGCGCGCTGGGATCGGGCCTGGAGAGCGACGAGGCGATCCGGGCGGCCGCCTTCTCCAAGCGCGAACAGGAACGTCGGGACATGCTTCAGGACGACGACGATGACGCGGACCGGTCGGAGACCTGAGCCGGAGGTTCGTCGGCGGTCGGCGGGTCGGCGGCGCCCGGAAATTCAGCCGACCGGGCGGTGAGTGGCGGTTTCGCGCCAAAGGCCGACGGGGACCCGGACGGCACGCCGCCGGGACGCCGAAGCTCCCTCTGGCGGCTCCACGGCGGCACCGCCGTTCCACCCGATCCGGGTGAACGGCCCGCAGCGACGTGCCGCGGTCGTACCGCGGCCGAGAGAAGCCATCATGAAAGCAGCGGTATATGAAGGACCGCGAACGGTAGCGGTGAAGGACGTACCGGACGCGAAGATCGAACACCCCTGCGACATCATCGTCAAGATCACCACCACCAACATCTGCGGTTCGGATCTGCACATGTACGAGGGCCGCACCTCGTTCGAGCCCGGCCGCACCTTCGGACACGAGAACATGGGCCAGGTCGTGGAGGTCGGCCCGGCGGTCCGCAAGGTCCAGGTCGGCGAGTACGTGGTGCTGCCCTTCAACATCGCCTGCGGCTTCTGCAAGCAGTGCGAGCGAGGACTCACCAACTACTGCCTGACCATGCAGCCGGAACCGGCCCTCGCCGGAGCCGCCTACGGATTCGCCGACATGGGCCCCTATCAGGGCGGCCAGGCGGAGCTGCTGCGCGTGCCCTACGGCGACTTCAACGCCCTGCGCCTCGGTGAGGACGCCGCCGAGCGCCAGACCGACTACGTGATGCTCGCCGACATCTTCCCCACCGGGTACCACGCCACCGAGATGGCCCATGTCAAACCGGGCGACCAGACCGTCATCTTCGGGGCCGGTCCCGTGGGACTGATGGCGGCCTACTCCGCCCTCCTCAAGGGCGCCGGGCGCGTCTGGGTGGTGGACCACCAGCCCGACCGGCTGCGCAAGGCGGAGGAGATCGGGGCCATCCCGGTCAACACCGCCGAGCAGGACCCGGCGGAGGTCGTCAAGGACGCCACCCTCGGTCTGGGCGCCGACAACGGCTGTGAGTGCGTCGGCTACCAGGCCCATGACGCCCAGGGACACGAGGACGCCAGCCTCACGCTCAACGGGCTGATCAACTCGGTCAGGTTCACGGGCGACATCGGCGTGGTGGGCGTGTTCCTGCCCGAGGACCCCGGCGGCGAGAAGGCCCAGAACGAGCTGGAGGCGCACGGCAAGGTCC
>NZ_MUNH01000384.1:0-5023 GCF_002154615.1 Streptomyces recifensis | reverse complement strand
CGCCGCCGAACTATTTTTGATAAAAGGCTTGGTCCCTGAACTTCGGTTCAGGGACCAAGCCTTTTTTGTTTTTCGTAACTTGGCGTTCACGTCGTCCGCCGAGCATGTGCCGCATGGGTACCGCAGCAATGCTCAGGGCCGCCGGCGTGGGAGCCGGGGACGAAGTCGTCGTACCTGCCTTCGGGAACGCCGAAGTCGCCGAGGCGGTCGCCCTCGTGGGCGCGCGGCCGGTGTTCGCCGACATAGATCCGGTCACCTACTGCCTGGACGCGGACTCCGTCGCGGCTTCCGTGACGGACCGGACCGCAGGCGTCGTCGTGGTCCACCGGTTCGGCCGGCGGGCCGATGTGCGGCCGCTGCGTGAACTGGGCAACCGGCACGGGCTGTTGGTGCTGGAGCGGGGTGAAGCCGATGCTCCGGACGAGGAGTTGGTGCGGCGACGGGAGCGGGCCGCCTATCTGGATGCCCGCCTCAAGGGAGTTCGGACGCCGGACAGCGGGGACGGGCACACCTATCAGCAGTACGTGGTCCGGGTGCCGGGGAACGGGCGGCCCGACCGGGATGCGTTCGCGCGCGCCTTGCGGGCCAGGGGCGTTGCCTGCCGGATTCCCGTACAGACGCCCGCGCACCGGCTCCCCGGGTTCCGGGGGCCCGGCTGGACGCTGCCCGAGACCGAGCTGGCCGCGGACGAGACGCTCGCGCTGCCCCTCGACCCGGCCCTGACGAAGCGGGAGATGCAGCGGATGGTCGCCGCCTGCAATGCCCTTGGCGGACTGCTCCAGCCCGCTTTCTGAACAAGCGGCGAACGGATTTGGGAAGCCGAGCCCGTTCAGGGTACGATCTTCTTGTTGCCGCGAGGGAAACCTCGAAAGCGACAAGGCCCCCATAGCTCAGTCGGCAGAGCGTCTCCATGGTAAGGAGAAGGTCAACGGTTCGATTCCGTTTGGGGGCTCAGCGATAAAGGCCCCACCCGTTCCGGGTGGGGCCTTTCGCATGTCCGCAGGTCCGGTCCGCCCGGCGGGGCGGACCGGACGAGCTCAGTCCTGCTGAAGCCCCGGGACCCGCATCGCCAGGATGGCCATGTCGTCCGAGGGTGCGTCGGAGGCGAACCGCTCCACCGCGCGCAGCACGCGTGCCGCGACCGCGCCGGCCGTGAGCCCGGTACAGGTCGTCAGGACGTCCGCGAGGCCGTCGTCGCCGAGCATGCGGGTGCCCTCGCGGCGTTCGGTGACGCCGTCCGTGACGCAGAGGAGGACGTCGCCGGGGTCCAGAGTGACCGTCTCCTCGTACAGCTCCAGGTCCTCGATGACGCCGAGGAGGGGCTGGGGTTCGGCGGCCGCGGTGACCGTGCCGTCCTGGCGCAGGCGCAGCGGGAGCGGGTGGCCGGCGCAGACCACCTTCAGTTCGGCGCCGCCGTCCTCCTGGGGGCGCAGCTCGCCGTAGAGCAGGGTGAGGAAGCGGCTGCGGTCGCCCTCGTCGAGGATCGCGGAGTTCAGGCGCTCCAGGACCGCCGGGCCGCTGAGGCCCTCGCGGGCCAGCAGGCGCAGGGCGTGCCGGGCGAGGCCGGTGACGGCGGCCGCGTTGGGGCCGGTGCCGCAGACGTCGCCGATGGCGAACCCGTACGCGCCGTCGCCGATGGGGAAGAGGTCGTAGAAGTCGCCGCCGACCTCGTTGCCCTCGCCCGCCGCGCGGTAGATGACGTCGACCTCTACGCCGTCGATCGGCGGGAGGCCGGGCGGCAGGAGGCTGCGCTGGAGGGACTGGCTGATGGCCGTGCGCTCGGAGTACAGGCGGGCGTTGTCCAGGGCCAGGGCGGCCCGGCGGGACAGGTCCTCGGCCAGTTCCAGGATCTCCTGGCGGAAGTGTTCGTCGGTGGGCTTGCCGAGGGTCAGCATGCCGATGACGCGGTTGCGGGCCACCAGGGGCAGGACGACCGTCTCGCCGCCGACCGCCGAAGCCGTCGCCAGGGTGGGGCCGATGCTGGAGGCGAGCTGCTGGGTGGGACCGCCGGAGAGGCCGAGGCTGCGCATGGAGCTGCGCAGGGCGGCCTGGTGGGCGACCTCGCCGGGCAGCGGCCAGACGCGCGCGCCGGGGGTCAGTACCGGGTCGGGCGGCGGGATCTTCGACAGCAAGGACTTGATGCCGTCGATGAACTCCTCGTCCTCGTGCAGGACGTACGAGAGGTACGGGTCGGCGGACTGCTCGCTGATCGTGTAGACCGCGCACCAGGTGGCCAGGGTCGGCACGGTCATCTGCGCCATCAGGGCGAGGGTCTGGTCGCGGTCCAGGGTGCCGGCGAGCAGGTCGGACGCCTCGACCAGGAAGCTGAGCGAGCCTCTGCGCAGCCGCTCCAGCTCGCCGAGGCGGGCGGACTCCACGGCCAGCGCGATGCGGTCGGC
This sequence comes from Streptomyces recifensis, assembly GCF_002154615.1. Taxonomy (NCBI): domain Bacteria; kingdom Bacillati; phylum Actinomycetota; class Actinomycetes; order Kitasatosporales; family Streptomycetaceae; genus Streptomyces; species Streptomyces recifensis. The sequence goes on along the minus strand of NZ_MUNH01000384.1, from coordinate 2,624 downwards.
GGCGAACTGCAGACGCAGTGCCTCCTCGTTGGAGTACCGGCCCGGTGCCTCGGCCGCGACGCCGAGGGAGCCGGTGAGGCGGCCCTCGACCTTGAGCGGCACGGTGACCACCGACCGCATGCCGGTGCCCGCCAGGAGCGGCACGGCGGCGCTGGGGACGGCGTTCAGGTCGTCGTGGACGGCGGGCATGCGCGCGGAGCCGTAGCGGCCGGGGCCGGCCTCGACGGGGACGCGGGCGAAGCGCTGGCGGGTGGAGGGCAGGCCGGTGGAGGCGCGTACCTCGAGTTCGGTCTCGTCGTCGGTGGCGAGCAGCAGGAAGGCGGAGTCGCCGTCGAGCATGTCGCGGGCGCGCTCGACGGTGCGCTGGAGGAGTCCGTCCAGGTCGTCGGGGGCGGGGGAGCCGATGAAGACCTCGAAGGGGTCCGCGTTCGGGCCGTCGGAGCCGCTCTGGTCGCCGGTGGGGACGCGGGAGGGGGTCTGGAGGACGGCGCGCTCGTGGTCGCGGACCAGGAGGCAGACGGTGGAAGGCTCGCCGCCGGTGTCCCGGACGCGCAGGTGGGAGGCGTAGACGGGGGAGACGCGGCCGTCGGCGCCCCGGACGCCGTAGCTGCCCTCCCAGCGGGAGAGCTGGAGGGCCTCGGCGATGCCGGTGCCGGTGCCGGGGGTGTGCGGCCAGGCCGCGAGGTCGGTGAGGGGCTTGCCGACGACCTCGTTCGCCGGGTAGCCGAAGAGTTCCTCGGCGTCCTCGTTCCAGGCGCTGACGCAGCCCTTGCGGTCGATCTGGAGGACGGCCACGCGGACCCGGCTGTCGGCCAGCGGGAGCAGGTCGGGCGGGAGGGCCGGTCCGGCGGCTCGGGTGCCGACGTGGCGTTCGGGCAGGTCGAGCTGGAACCAGACGTTCTTGTGGGTGGGGGTGTACTCGACGCCCCAGCGGGTGGCGAGCGCGGCGCACAGTTGCAGGCCGCGGCCGCCCTCGCGGTCGGGGCTGCCCATGACGGCGTGCGCGCTCTGGAGCGGGACCTCGCGCTCGGGGTAGCGGTCGGAGACCTCGACGCGTACGCCGTGGTCGGTGCGCAGGCACAGGACCTCGGCCTCGGTGCCCGCGTGGACCACGGCGTTGGTGACCAGCTCGCTGGTGAGCACCACGGCGTCGTCGACGATGTCCGCGAACCCCCAGCCCTGGAGGGTGTCGCGGACGAAGGCGCGGGCGGTCGCGACCGAACGCCCGACGGGCTCGAAGCTGGCGGCCGCGCGGGCGGTGATCACGGAACTCCCTGCTCTGTCGTCGACGTGCGTGGCCGGCGAGCCGGCCGGCCCGGACCGCTGCTGCGGGGTCCGCTCGCCCTTCGGCCGTGGCTCCGGGGGAGGTCCCCCCGAGATCAGTCCGGTGGTCATCCTCTGCGGCCGCCCCTCCGATGCCCGTGTCCTACTCGTGCCGCCGCCCAGGCCGGTCGGGCCGGTGCGGCTGGACAGCCGGATGCAAGGTTACTTACCTTCGCCGTCGCAGTGGATGCCGGTCGCCGGTGATTACCCCCCACGGTGTGCGAACCGTGTGCGAAGCTGCCGAACTGTTATGGCCTGGTTCGGCAGGGGTGAAACACTGGGCAGGATTTTGATGAAGGTCGGTTCGGGCTGCGTGCGTTCCGTGCGCGAAGGGCAGCAGCCCCAGGACGCGGCCGGGCACGGCAGTGGCGGTCTACCCCTCCGGGAGGGACACAGTGGAGTCTGGCGCAGCGACGCGGGGCAATAAGACGCGCGCGAAGGGCCGGCCGTCCCCGCGCAGGAGCGGTGGCGTCACCGAGGTGGACACGGCTGCCCTGCACCGGTTGCTCGCCGCGCTGGAATCCATGCGCGACGGGAACTTCCGCAAGCGGCTCACGGTCTCCGGCGACGGTGTGATGTCGGAGATCGCGGCGGTCTTCAACGAGGTGGCCGACCGCAATCTGCATCTCACCGGTGAGCTGGCGCGGGTGCGGCGCACGGTCGGCCGAGAGGGCAAACTCACCGAGCGACTGGAGACGGGTGCCGGCGAGGGCTCCTGGGCGGCCGCGGTGGAGAACTCCAACGCGCTGGTCGACGACCTGGTGTGGCCGGTGTCCGAGGTCAGCCGGGTGCTGACGGCCGTCGCGGAGGGCGATCTGTCGCCGCGCATGGACCTGCGCACCGAGGCACCGGACGGGACCGGGCATCCGCTGCGCGGCGAGTTCCTGAAGGTCGGCCGGACCGTGAACAACCTGGTCGACCAGCTTTCCACCTTCACCGACGAGGTCACGCGGGTGGCCATCGAGGTCGGTACCGACGGCAAGCTCGGCGGGCAGGCGAAGGTGCGGGGCATGTCGGGTTCCTGGAAGGACCTGACGGAGTCCGTCAACACGATGGCGAACCGGCTCACCGCGCAGGTGCGGGACATCGCGCTGGTGACCACGGCGGTCGCGGGCGGCGATCTGTCGCGGAAGGTCACCGTGCAGGTGGCCGGCGAGATGCTGGAGCTGAAGAACACCGTCAACACGATGGTGGAGCAGCTCTCCTCGTTCTCCTCCGAGGTGACGCGGGTGGCCCGCGAGGTGGGTACCGAGGGCATCCTGGGCGGTCAGGCGCAGGTGCCGGGCGTGGCCGGGGTGTGG
>NZ_MUNH01000383.1:0-10935 GCF_002154615.1 Streptomyces recifensis | reverse complement strand
GTGGTGACCCGGAGGCCGGGGCGGGCGGAGAGGACGGCGGCGAGGCGGCGGGACTCGGTGGTGCCGCCGAGGATCAGGACGTGCGCGGGCATGGGGTGAGCGTACGCATCCGGTCAGGTCAGGAGGAGTTCGACGGCCCCGACGATCGTCGCCACGATGACGATGCGGTCGAACAGCCGCTGGTTGATCCGGTGGACGGCCCACCGGCCGAGGAACGCGCCGGGCACGACGAAGACCAGCAGGGCCGCGTCCAGCAGCAGCGAGTCGCCGTCGATCAGGCCGAGGGCGGCGCTGAAGGGGATCTTGGCGACGTTGACGATGAGGAAGAAGAAGGCGGAGGTGCCGAGGAAACCCATTTTGCGGAAGCCCGCGGAGAGGAGGTACATCGACATCACCGGTCCGCCCGCGTTGGCGACCATGGTGGTGAAGCCGCCCGTCACGCCGTACGCCCCCGCCGTCACCCGGCCGGTCCGCGTGCTGACGTCCTCCGTCGCCTCCTGACGCCGTCGCCACAGGGTGATGCCGGTCATCATCAGCAGGATCGCGCCGATGGAGATCCGTACGATCCCGTCGCCGACGCGGGCGAGGAACAGGGTGCCCGCCACCACTCCGGCCGCGACGGCGGGGAACAGCCGCCAGAGGGTCGGCCAGTGGGCGTGGCGCCGGTAGGTGAGGACGGCGAAGGTGTCGCCCGCGATGAGGAGCGGGAGGAGTACGCCGGTGGAGGCGCGGGCGGGCAGGACGGCCGCGAAGACGGCGAGGCTGACCGTGTTGGCCCCGCTGACGGCGGTCTTGGAGAAGCCGACGAGGAGGGCGGCGAGGGCCAGGGCGGCGAACTCCCAGCCGGATATGTGCCAGAGCGTCATCATGTTCATGCGAAGACTGATGCTAGGTGCACACGTCCGGCCGGGCGCCGGTGGCTCAGCGGGCGGTGTACCGGGCGCGCAGTTCGCGCTTGAGCACCTTCATGCTGGGGCCGAGCGGAAGGACGTCCGTGAACTCCATACGGCGTGGGTACTTGTGCTTGCCGAGGTGCTCCTTGGACCACGCGGTGATCGCGGCGGCGTCGGGCGTGGTGCCCGGCGCGGGGACGACGACCGCGCAGATCTCCTCGCCGTGCAGCTCGTCGGGGAGCCCGATGACGGCGACCTGGGCGATCTCCGGGTGCCGGGCGAGCACCTCCTCGACCTCGCGGGGGTAGACGTTGTAGCCGCCGCGGATGATGACGTCCTTCTTGCGGTCGACGATCCGCAGGAACCCGTCCTCGTCCTTGGTGCCGAGGTCACCGGTGCGGAACCAGCCGTCGACCAGCGCCTCGGCGGTGGCCTCCGGGCGGCCGAGGTAGCCGGAGAAGACGTTGTGGCCCCGGATGACGACCTCGCCCAGCTCGCCGGGCGCGAGGAGTTCGACCCGGTCCTCGACGTCGGCCCGGGTGATCTCGGCGTCCACCCCCCACAGCGGGTGCCCGATGGTGCCGGCGCGGGTGCCGAAGACGGGCTGGTTGACGGTGGCGGCCGGGGAGGTCTCCGAGAGGCCGTACCCCTCGTAGATCCGGGCGCCGAACGCCGACTCGAACCTCTCCAGCACGGCCACCGGCAGCGAGGCGCCGCCGGAGATGCACAGCCGCAGCTCGGGCAGGGCGGCGGCGTCGGCCGCGACGGCGGCGAGGGACACGAACATGGTGGGGACGCCGTGGAAGGTGTTGACGCGCTCGGCGACCATGATCTCGATCGCGCGGGCGGCGTCGAAGCGCGGCAGCAGGACGAGCGTCGCGCCCGCGCGCCAGGTGGAGTTGAGGGAGACCGTCTGCCCGAAGGCGTGGAAGAGCGGGAGCGCGCCGAGGACGACGTCGTCGGGGCGGATGTCGTTGGCGTCGAAGGCGTTGACGGTCGCGTTCATCACGATGTTGAAGTGACTGAGCACGGCCCCCTTCGGGACGCCGGTGGTGCCGCTGGTGTAGAAGACGACGGCCGGGTCGTCGGCGGACCGGGTGACGTACGAGTGCGGCGGCTCGGCGTCGACCGCCAGCTTCTCCAGTTCCTCGCCGAGGACGACCACGCGGATGCCGAGGGGCTCGGCGGCCGCGCGGGCGGTGGCCTCCTGGGCGGGGTGGGCGAGCAACAGGGTGGCGCCGCTGTCCTTGAGGACGTGCTCGACCTCGGTGGCCGAGAGCAGCAGGTGGACGGGGACGACGACACCGCCCACCGCCATGGCGGCGTAGTAGGCGAGCGGGAACTCGGCGGTGTTGGGGGCCATCAGGGCGACCCGGTCACCCGGCCGTACGCCGAGGGCGGTGAGCGCGCCGGCCTGGGCGAGGGAGCGCCTCCAGGCTTCGGCGAAGGTGAGGCGCAGGTCGCCCTCGACGAGGGCCGTCCGGTCGGGGCGGCGGCGGGCGTTCTCGGCCAGGATGGCGGCGACGGACAGGGTTGCCATGAGGTGCGGCTCCGTTTCCTGCGGTGCGACTCGTGCTGCGGAACTCCCTTGCCAGGAAGGTCCGTCGGGGTGGTTCAGGGGCGCTCCACCAGGACCGCGCTGCCCTGCCCGACGCCGACGCACATGGTGGCGAGGCCACGTCCGGCGCCGGTGCGGCGCATGCGGTGCAGCAGGGTGGTGAGGATGCGGGCGCCGGAGCAGCCGAGGGGATGGCCGAGGGCGATGGCGCCGCCGGTCGGGTTCACCAGGCCGGGGTCGATGCCCAGTTGGTCGACGGAGGCGAGGGCCTGGGCGGCGAACGCCTCGTTGAACTCGGCCTCTTGAAGGTCGTCGACGCTCCAGCCGACGCGGGCGAGCGCCTTGCGGGTGGCGGGTACCGGGCCGATGCCCATCACGTCGGGGTGGACGCCGGCCGAGGCGCCGGCGACGTACCGGCCGAGCGATTCGAGGCCGAGTTCCTCGAGCGCGTCCTCGCTGACCAGGAGGAGTCCGGCGGCGCCGTCGTTCATGGGGGAGGCGTTGCCCGCGGTGACCGTGCCGTCCTTGCGGAAGACCGGCTTGAGGCGGGCAAGTTTCTCCAGGGAGGTGTCCTCGCGTACGCATTCGTCGCGGTCGACGGTGATGCCGTCCGGACGCTCCACGGGCAGCAGTTCGGCGTCGAAGTGGCCGTTCTTCCGCGCGGTGGCGGCGAGTTGGTGGCTGCGCAGGGCGAACTCGTCCTGTCGTTCGCGGGAGATGCCGTACCGCTGGGCGACCTCCTCGGCGGTCTCGCCCATGGCCAGGACGCCGTGCAGGTCCTTCATCGCCGGGTTGGTGAGGCGCCAGCCGAGGCGGGTGTCGTAGGTCTCCATGCGGTGCGGGAGGGCCTCGTCGGGGCGGGGCAGCACGAAGGGGGCGCGGCTCATGGACTCGGAGCCGCCCGCGACGACGATGTCCGCCTCACCGGCCGCGATGGTGCGGGCGGCGGTGGTGACGGCCTCCAGGCCGGAGGCGCAGAGCCGGTTGACGGTGGCGCCGGGCACGGAGTCGGGGAGCCCGGCGAGCAGGACGGCCATGCGGGCGATGTTGCGGTTGTCCTCGCCGGCCTGGTTGGCGGCGCCCCAGTACACGTCGTCGATCCGGGCCGGGTCGAGGGCGGGCACGCCGCTCACCAGGTCGCGGACGACGGCCGCCGCGAGATCGTCGGGCCGCACGGAGGACAGGGCGCCGCGCAGCTTGCCGATGGGCGTGCGGCGGGCGGCCGCGAAGTGGACGGGACGCAACTCGGGACTCCTGACCGACGACGTTGTGGATCAGCGTGAACCTACGCCCCGCCGGGACGGAGCGGCTTAATTAGCACTGCTAGTTTTGGGCTCTACCGGACTATAGACCTCGCACCGGCCCCCTGGGAAGATCCCCCCGGAGTGACCCACGCGACCACGCCGGAGGAGAGCCGCATGACCGACGTACGCGCCCACATCCGCCAGGGCGTCCACGGTGCGCTGCACGTACGCGCCTGGCCGCACCCGGCGCCCCGCTACCTCGCCCTGCTGGTGCACGGGTACGGCGAGCACGCGGGCCGGTACGACGAGGTCGCCGGGGTGCTCACCGGCCACGGCGCGGCGGTGTACGCCCCCGACCACCTCGGGCACGGCAGGTCGGCCGGCGAGCGGGCGGTGATCGGGGACTTCGAGGACGTGGTGACCGACCTCCACACGGCGGCGGACCTGGCCCGCGCCGAACACACAGGTCTGCCGCTGGTCATGGTGGGCCACTCCATGGGCGGCCTGATCGCGGCCCGCTACGCCCAGCGGTACGGGTCCGAGCTGAGCGCGCTGGTGTTGTCGGGGCCGGTGGTCGGCACGTGGGCGCTGCCCGGGCGGCTCCTGGCGCTGGACGAGATCCCCGACATGCCGATCAGCCCGGCCGCGCTCTCCCGCGACCCGGCGGTGGGCGCGGCCTACGCCGCCGACCCGCTGGTGTGGCACGGCCCCATGAAGAGGCCGACTCTCCTGGCGTTCGAACGGGGACTGGCGGCGGTGGCCGCGGGCGGCGACCTCGGCGGCCTGCCGCTGCTCTGGCTGCACGGCGAGGACGACCGGCTGGTCCCGGTCGAGGGCAGCCGCACCGGCGTGGAGCGCCTCGGCGCCGGCCGCGCCACCGCGCGCGTCCTCCCCGGCGCCCGCCACGAGGTCTTCAACGAGATCGACCGTGCGAAGGTCTTCGCGGAGCTGACGGGCTTCCTGGACTCGGTGCTCGGCTAGAGGGTTATGCCCAGTATCCGCGCGATCGTCCGGGGCACCCCGTGGTCGTTGTTGGAGGGGGCCAGGTGGCGGGCGCGGCTGATGACGTCCGGGTGGGCGTTGGCCATGGCGAAGGACCAGTCGGCCGCGTCCAGCATCTCCAGGTCGTTGAGGTAGTCGCCGAAGACCATGGTCTGGGCCGGGGTGATGCCCAGCTCGCGCTGGAGGCCGCGCAGGGCGGCGCCCTTGTTGGCGGTGCGGTTCATCACGTCCACCCAGTGCTCGCCGGACACCACGACCTGATGGCTGTCGGCGAAGGGCGCGAGGGCGGGGGCGGCACCCTGCTCGGCGGAGCCGAAGTCGTACACCGCGACCTTGATGATCTCGTCGTCCACCGCGGTCACGTCCTCGACCACGCGGTGCGAGACGTAATACTTGCGCACCTCCGCGAGGAACGCCTCGTCGCTCCGCTCCACGTACGCGGCGCGCTTGCCGCAGACCACGGCGCCGGCGTCCACGCCCCGCGCGGCCAGCCCCCGGACCGTGCGGGCCAGCTCGGCGGCGGTCGCCTGGTCCAGCGGGTCGGAGCTGAGTTCGACGCCGTCGCGGACGACGTAGGTGCCGTTCTCCGCGATGAACACCATGCCCTCGGCCACGTCGGCGAACTCCTCGGCCAGCGTGGCGTACTGGCGGCCGCTCGCGGGGCTGAACAGCACGCCCCGGCGCCGTAGTTCGGCGAGCAGGGGCCGCAGGGTGGCGGGCGGCCGCTTGTCGTCGTCCAGCAGGGTGCCGTCCATGTCGGTCACCACCAGGCGGATGTCGGCGGGTCCCGAGGGCTCGCCGGGGACGTCGAGGAGGGGCGCGGGCGTCGCTGACATGTGCTGCTTCCGGTCGGTTCGCGGGACGCCCCCAGTGTTCCTCATGGCCCGGACGGGCTTGTCCCTGGGCGGGGCGGGCGGTCCGGGGATGCCCGTTCGGTGCCCGTTCGCGTACCGTGCGCGATTTTCGGGACACCGGGATCGCCGGACGGCACAATGACGCGGGACGGCGTGATCAAGGAGCGGCGGAAGGGCGGCACGTTGAGCGACCAGGACTCCGCCACGGCCGGGGCGGCACGGCCGGACACCTCCGTGGCGCACAACGCGCGGGTCTGGAACTTCTGGATCGGTGGCGACGCCCACCACGAGGTGGACCGGCGCGTGGGTGAGCAGGTCGCCGGGATGTTCCCGGTGATCCGGGACGTGGCCCGCGCGGACCGGGAATTCCTGGTGCGCGCGGTGCGCCACCTGGCGGTCGAGCGGGGCATCCGGCAGTTCCTCGACCTGGGCGCCGGGCTGCCGGCCGCGGACAACACGCACGACATCGCCCAGCGGGTGGCCCCCGAGTCGCGGATCGTCTACGTCGACAACGACCCGGTCGTGCCGGCCCACGCGCGCGCCCTGCTCACCGGCTCCCCCGAGGGCGTCACGGACTACGTCGACGCCGACGTCCGGGACCCGGACGCCGTCGTGCGACGCGCCGCGAAGACGCTGGACCTGGACCGGCCGGTCGCGGTGCTGATGCTCGGCATCCTCAACTTCGTCCTGGACGGCGCCGAGGCACGGGAGATCGTCCGCCGGATCATGGCCGCCGTCCCCTCCGGCAGTGTGCTGGTGCTCACCCACCCGACCTTCGACGCTGAAGTGGGCGGCGCGGGGAACGTGACCGCCATGGAGTTCTGGAACGCCCACGCCACCCCGCCGATCACCGGCCGCGGCCGCGCGGAGATCGCGTCCTTCCTCGACGGTCTGGAGCCGGTCGAGCCGGGCCTCGTGCCCTGCTCGCAGTGGCGTCCGGACGCGGCGGACGCGCTCCCCGTACCGCAGTTCGGGGCCGTCGCCGTGAAACCGTGAGCCTCCCCGACCCACGCAAGCCGCCTGTGTCCGAGCCCGCCCGCACCCGCGGCGGGTACCCACCCGGAAAGTATGATCAAGCAATGTCTGACATGACCGAGACCACGCCCGGCTGGCTGACCACGGACGAGCTGGAGATGGCCAGGGCCCGGATGCCGATCCTGTACGTCGAGGCCGTGCCCGTGCGGGTGGACGACAGCGGTGAAGTCACCAGTATCGGGCTGCTGTTGCGCATCGGCCCGGACGGCACGGTCAGCCGTACCCTGGTCTCCGGCCGGGTCCTGCACCACGAGCGGGTGCGCGACGCGCTGCTGCGACACCTGGAGAAGGACCTCGGCCCGGTGGCCCTGCCCCGCGTCCCCGTCTCCACCCAGCCGTTCACGGTCGCGGAGTACTTCCCCACCGCCGGTGTCACCCCCTACCACGACCCGCGTCAGCACGCGGTCTCCCTGGCCTACATCGTGCCGGTGACCGGCGACTGCCGTCCCCGGCAGGACGCGCTGGACCTGGTCTGGTTCACCCCGCAGGAGGCCGCCTCGGCGGCCCTGCACGGCGAGATGCCCGGCGGCCACGGCGCCCTGCTGAAGCAGGCGCTGGCCCACGTGGGCATCGTCTTCTAGCCCTGGTCCGGCCGGGGGCCGAAGGGTCCCCGGCCGGGGCCGAACGGCCCGTGGCGCACCGGACCGGAGCGGTACGACCCTGAGGGCAGACGCCTCGAAGGGAGCCGGTGCGATGACCACGACCACCATGACCACGGCCCTGGAACCACTGCAGCGCGAGCGGCTGATGGAGCTGGCCCGCGAGGTCTCCTTCCCGGTCGGCACCCGGCTCTTCGAGGAGGGGCGGCGCGCCGACCGGTTCTGGATCGTCCGCACCGGCACGGTCTGCCTCGACCTCCATGTCCCCGGCCGCCGTCCGGCCGTGGTGGAGTCTCTCGGCCACGGCGAACTCGTCGGCTGGTCCTGGTACTTCGCGCCCTGCGTATGGCACCTGGGCGGCGAGGCGATGAGCCCGGTGCGGGCCTGGGAGTTCGACGCCGAGACGGTCCGCGCCCGCTGCGCCGAGGACCCCGCCTTCGGCCGGGCGGTCGCCACCTGGGTGGGCCGGGTGGTCGCCCACCGCCTGCACTCCTCCCGCGTCCGCCTCCTCGACCTGTACGCCCCCTACGGCAGCGGCGGCCTGCGCTGAGCCCCCGGGGGGTCGAGCCGCGAGGCGAGCACCGCCGCCTGGACCCGGCGCTGGACGCCGAGCTTGGCGAGCAGCCGGGAGATGTGGTTCTTGACCGTCTTCTCGGAGAGGTAGAGCCGCTTGCCGATCTCCCGGTTGGTCAGGCCGTCCCCGATCAGGGCGAGGACGTCCCGCTCGCGGGGCGAGAGGGCCTCCAGCTCGGGCGGCAGCGCGGGGGTGGTTTCGGCGGGGTCGGCGCGCAGTGAGCGCAGCAGCCGGGCGGTGGTCGCGGGGTCCAGCATCGACTGCCCGGAGGCGACCGTGCGCACCGCGGAGACCAGGTCGGAGCCCTTGATCTGCTTCAGCACATATCCGGCGGCCCCTGCCATGATCGCGTCGAGCAGGGCGTCCTCGTCGTCGAACGAGGTCAGCATCAGGCAGGCCAGGCCCGGCATGCGGTCGCGCAGTTCCCGGCAGACGGTGATGCCGTCGCCGTCGGGGAGCCGCACGTCCAGCACGGCGACGTGCGGGCGCAGCGCGGGGCCGCGGGCAAGGGCGTGCGCGGCGGTGTCGGCCTCGCCGACCACCGCGATGTCGGGTTCGGCGTCCAGCAGGTCGACGAGGCCCCGGCGGACGACCTCGTGGTCGTCCAGCAGGAAGACCCGGACGGGGTCCTGCTCCGTGAAGGTGCGTGTCTCGGGCATGACGGCCTTTCGTTCCCCTGGGCCGCCAGGCGCGACGGACGGCCCACCGGCACGATCATCGCCGGTCCACGACATCCAGGCCAGGGGGTGTCTCGCGGAGCTTCACGGATCAGCCGGCGTGGCCAGGAGTCGCGGGCCCGCGAAGATCGGCGGGACACCCTTCGGGGCCGACCGGACCTGGTCGGCGCGACTTCCGGTCCCCCGGAGGGACCTGTGGCCGTGGCCGGGAGGGACGGTTGCGGTCAGGCTGGTGGGTGGGCCGCCGTACGGCACCCGGAAGAGCCGGGACGTGAGAGCCCCGCACGAGCCCAGGGAGGTGCAGGCGATGCCCCGAACCGTGACCGCGGGACTGGACGGCTCCGCCGAGAGCCGGGCCGCCGTCGAGTGGGCGGCGCGCGAAGCGGTGCTGCGCGGGCTGCCGCTGCGGCTCGTACAGGTGTGGGAACCGCTGCCGGACCCGCTGGCACAGGCCCCGCTGCTGGGTGCCGAGGCCCAGCAGGACTGGATCGAGCGGGCGCCGGACGAGAGCGCGGAGGGGCTGCGGCTGCGCCATCCCGGCCTGGAGGTGATCGCCGAACGGCGCACCGGCGACCCGGTGGACGTGCTGTGCGAGGCCGCCGGGACCTGCGAACTGCTGGCGCTCGGCTCGCGCGGCCTGGGCGGGCTGCGCGGGTTCATCGTGGGCTCGGTGGGCCTCGCGGTCTCCGGCCACGCCGACTGCCCGGTGGTGCTGGTCAGGGCGGGCGAGCAGGCCCCCGACGAGCACCGGGCGGACCCCACGGGCATCCCGTCGGCCGCGACGCCGTTCCGGCCGGTGGTGCTGGGCCTGGACATCACCGCGCCCGACGCGGCCCTGCTGGAGTTCGCCCTCGGCGCGGCCGCGCTGCGCGGCGCCCCGCTGCGGGTGGTGTACGCCTGGACGCCGCAGCCCGCGCCCTCGTACAACAGCCCCGGATACGCCTACGAGGCGGAGGCGCCTCCGGTCGTCGAGGAGGCGCTGGAGCCGCGTAACGCGTTCATGCTCGGCCGGGCGCTCGAGCCCTGGCGGGAGTCGTTCCCGGACGTCGACGTGGTCGAGGCGGCCGTGGAGGGCAGCGCCGGGTCGGTGCTGGTGGACGCCTCCCGCGACGCCTGCCTGGTCGTGGTCGGCCGCCGGGTGCGCTCGGCCCGGTTCGGCGCGCACCTCGGACACGTCGCGCACGCCGTGCTGCACCACTCCCCCGCCCCCGTCGCCGTCGTCCCGCACGCCTGACCGAAGTGGAGAGCCCCATGGACGAGCCGATCGTGGTCGGTGTGGACGGTTCCGCGCCCAGCCTGCGCGCCGTGGACTGGGGCGCCGAGGAGGCCGCCCTGCGCGGGGCGCCGCTGCGCCTGGTGTACGCCTCGCTCTGGGAGCGCTACGAGGGCGAGCTGATCGCCCAGGAGCTCAACCGTCCCGTCGAGGAGGTCATGGCGAGGGACGTGGTCGGCACCGCCGAGGCCCGCGCCCGGTCGCGCCGGCCCGGCGTGGAGGTCACCACCGACGTGCTGGCCGGCGAACCGGAGTACGCGCTGGTCCGGGAGAGCAGTACCGCCCGCGCGGTGGTGCTGGGCAGCCGGGGGCGCAGCGGGTTCACCGAGGCGCTGCTCGGCTCGGTCAGCCTGACGGTCGCCGGGCACGCGCACTGCCCGGTGTTCGTGCTGCGCGACGGCCCGGAGGACGAGGTGCCGGGCGGCTCACCGCGGATCGTGCTGGCGGTCGGCGACAAGCCGCGGGACGCGGCCGCCGTCCGGTTCGCCGCCGAGGAGGCCGGACTGCGCGGCCTCCCGCTGGAGGCGGTCCGCGCCTGGCGGCGGCCCTCGGGCTTCACCGGCCACGACGCGGGCGAGGGCGACCCGGAGGAGGCCGCGCGGGAAGTGGTGGCCGAGGCCCTGCGGGACGTGCCGGAAGGGGTGGCGACGGTCGTCCGTACCCCGGAGGGCCCCACCCGTGACGCCCTCGTCGAGGCGGCGCGGGGCGCCACCCTCCTGGTGGTCGGCGGCCATCCCCGGCACGGTGGCTTCGGCCTCCAGCTCGGCCGGGTCGCCCACGGCGTGCTCCACCGCGCCCCCTGCCCGGTCGCGGTGGTCCCGCAACCGGCGTAGCCGCCCCGGCCCGCCGGACGCGGGCCGGGCGTCCCGTGCGCGTGAGCGCCGGGGCGGCGAAGCTGGAAACAGGGGCCGGCTCCTGGCCGTGACGGCAGGCGCGGGGTCAGCAGCGGGCCGGCCGAAGAGGTGAGGAGCGTCATGAAGGGCTTCGTCTTTCACGGACCGGGCCAGGCGTCCTGGGAGGACGTCCCGGACCCCGCTGTCAAGGAGCCGACCGACGCGATCGTCAGGGTCGGCATGGTGTCCATCTGCGGGACCGACCTGCACATCCTCAAGGGCGACGTGCCCGAGGTGCCGCCCGGCACGGTGCTGGGTCACGAGGCGGTGGGCGAGATCGTCGACGTGGGCAGCGACGTGCGCACGGTCCGGCCGGGCGACCGGGTGCTGGTC
>NZ_MUNH01000382.1:0-5590 GCF_002154615.1 Streptomyces recifensis | reverse complement strand
GTCCAGTGGGGGGCGTGTTGGCGCAGGGTTTCCGCGAAGGTGTGGACGGCGGCGGCCAGCCGGGGTGCGCGGGGGTCGCCGGGCAGGAGTTCGGGGAGGTCGGAGCGCAGGGCCGCCGCACAGCTCGGTTCCAGGACGACGACCGGGGTCCCGGCCTCCAGCACCGGTTCCATCAGGTCCAGGGTGCGGCGCAGCACCGCGCGGGCCCGGTCCAGTCGGCCGGTGGAGATGTAGGTGAGCCCGCAGCAGACCTGCGCGCGGCGCGCCCCGAGCAGCGCGGTCGGCGTGCGGGAGGTGCCGTCTCCCACCGGGCGCCTGCCGGGCAGCAGGGTCGGCGGCAGCGCCACCCGCAGCCCGGCCGACTCCAGCACCCCGACGGCGGCCCGCCCGACGGACGGCGACAGATGCTCGGTGAAGGTGTCCGGCCACAGCACGACCAGTTGTCCCGAGCCGCCGCTCTCCGGCGCCGGTGGCCGCGCCCTCCACCACCGGCTGAACGTCCACGACGCCAGCCGGGGGATGTCCCGCTCAGGCGCGATCCCGCCCGCCCGTTTCCCCAGCCGGGCCAACGGCCCCACCGCGGCGAGCCGGTTGAGCAGCGGCGCCGCCCGCGCACGCGCCACCCACCGCAGCCACACCGGCAGCGAGCCCAGGCTGTAGTGGGCGGCCGGGCGCAGCCGGCCGGCGTAGTGGTGGTGCAGGAACTCCGCCTTGTAGGTGGCCATGTCGACGCCGACCGGGCAGTCCGAGCGGCAGCCCTTGCAGGACAGACACAGGTCGAGGGCGTCCCGGACCTCGGCCGAGCGCCAGCCGTCGGTGACGACCTCGCCGGCGAGCATCTCGTGCAGCAGCCGAGCCCGCCCCCGCGTGGAGTGCTCCTCCTCCCCGGTAGCCCGGAACGACGGGCACATCACCGCGGACCCGCCGACCGACTCCGTACGGCACTTGGCGACCCCGACGCACCGGCGGACGGCCGCGCGGAAGTCTCCGTCGTCGTGCGGGTAGCCGAAGGCGACGTCCACCGGGCGGCGGGGCAGCACCGCGAAGCGGAGGTTGTCGTCCAGCCGGGCCGGGCGGACCAGCATGCCGGGGTTGAGCAGGTCGTCGGGGTCCCACACCGCCTTGGCCCGCTCGAACAACGCCACCGTTTCCGCGCCGTACATGCGCGGCAGCAGTTCCGCGCGGGCCTGTCCGTCGCCGTGCTCCCCGGACAGGGAGCCGCCGTGGGAGACCACCAGGTCGGCCTGCTCCTCGGAGAAGCGGCGGAACCGGCCCACCCCGTCCTCGGTGAGCAGGTCGAAGTCGATCCGGACGTGGACGCAGCCCTCCCCGAAGTGGCCGTAGGGAGCGCCGCGCAGTCCGTGGGCGGTGAGCAGGGCGCGGAAGTCGCGCAGGTAGGCGCCGAGCCGGGCGGGCGGCACCGCGCAGTCCTCCCAGCCGGGCCACGCCTCCGTGCCGTCCGGCATCCGGGTCGCCGTACCGCTCGCGTCCTCACGCAGCCGCCACAGACCGCGCTGGGCGACGGGGTCGGTCACCACCAGCGCGTCCACCACGTCGGCCGCGGCCACGACCGCCTCCGCGCGGGCCCGTGCCTCCGTCTCCGAGGCGCCGCCCGTCTCCACGAACAGCCACGCGCCGCCCTTGGGGAGCCCGATCGGCGCCCGGATCAGGTCGGCCGCCATGCCCTCCACGGTCAGCGGGCCGTGCGGCAGCAGACCGGGGGCGGCGTCGGCGGCGGCGCTCTCGTCGGCGTATCCCAGCACCGCCAGGGCGTGGACGGCCGGCGCCTCCACCAGGTCCAGCACCGCTTCCGTGAGGACGCCGAGGGTGCCCTCGGAGCCGCAGAAGGAGCGGGCCACGTCGGCGCCGTGCTCGGGGAGCAGGGCGTCCAGGGCGTACCCGGAGATACGGCGGGGCAACTCGGGGAAGCCGGTGCGCAGCCGGGCCAGCTCCCCCTCCACCAGCGTCCGCAGACCCTCCGGTGCGCCGGACCAGTCCCGGCCCGGGCGCAGCCGTTCGCCGCGTGCGGTGAGGACGGACAGCTCGCGCACGCTGTCGGCGGTGGTGCCCCAGGCCACGGAGTGGGCGCCGCAGGAGTTGTTGCCGATCATGCCGCCGAGCGTGCAGCGGCCGTGCGTGGACGGGTCGGGGCCGAAACGGAGGCCGTGCGGGGCGGCCGCCGTCTGCAGCCGGTCCAGTACCAGGCCCGGCTGGACCCTCGCCGTACGCCCGTCCGGGTCAAGCTCCAGCAGGCCGTTCATGTGCCGGGTGAAGTCCAGCACCACCCCCGTACCCGTCGCCTGCCCGGCGATGGACGTACCCCCGCCCCGCGCGACCACCGGTGTCCCGCGCGCCCGGCACACCTCCAGCACGGCCGCGACGTCCTCGGCGTCCCGAGGGGCCACCACGCCCAGGGGGACCCGCCGGTAATTGGACGCGTCCATCGTCGTCAGCGCCCGCGCCGTCGTGTCGAAGCGGACCTCACCCCGCACGGCCCGCCGCAGCTCCGAAGCCAGCCCGCCGTCGTCCTCGGTCCCCATGGCCATTCCCCCGTCCGTCCGGCCCCGTCGATCGGTCATGGCTCCAGCATGCATCCGCTCACGCAACGTCATCAGAAGTTGTCCACAGGCACCCCTCACTCCTCAGATCGTCGTACGACCGCACAAGTCCACGACCCGGAGGAGTCGTCTCATCCGACGGACACGGCTTCGTCCGGTTTCGCACACCCGATACGCTCCGACACGTGGCCGACATCGAGATCCCCGCTGACATCAAGCCCGCCGACGGACGTTTCGGCGCGGGCCCCTCCAAGGTGCGGACGGAGGCGCTCGCCGCGCTCGCGGCGACCGGCAGTTCCCTGCTGGGCACCTCCCACCGGCAGGCCCCGGTCAAGAACCTGGTGGGCCAGGTCCGCGAAGGCATCAGCTCCCTGTTCTCCCTCCCGGAGGGTTACGAGGTCGTCCTCGGCAACGGCGGCTCCACCGCGTTCTGGGACATCGCCACCCACGGGCTGATCGAGTCCAAGTCCCAGCACCTCAATTTCGGTGAGTTCTCCTCCAAGTTCGCCAAGGCGGCCAAGCTCGCCCCCTGGCTGGCCGAGCCGACCGTCATCGCCTCCGACCCCGGCACCCACCCCGAGCCGAGCGCCGAGGCGGGTGTGGACGTCTACGCCTTCACGCACAACGAGACCTCCACCGGTGTCGCCATGCCGATCAAGCGGGTGGCCGGTGCCGACGAGGGTGCGCTCGTCCTGGTCGACGCCACCTCCGGCGCGGGCGGCCTGCCGGTCGACGTCTCCGAGACGGACGTCTACTACTTCGCCCCGCAGAAGTCCTTCGCCTCCGACGGCGGCCTGTGGATCGGCGTGTTCTCCCCGGCGGCCGTCGAGCGCGCCGAGCGGATCCACGCGTCCGGCCGGCACATTCCGGAGTTCTTCAGCCTGCCCACGGCGATCGACAACTCCCGCAAGAACCAGACGTACAACACCCCGGCGCTCGCCACGCTCTTCCTGCTCAACGAGCAGCTCGAGTGGCTGAACGGCCAGGGCGGCCTCGACTTCGCCACCGGCCGTACGAAGGACTCCTCGACCCGGCTGTACACCTGGGCGGAGGAGTCGAAGTACGCGACGCCGTTCGTCACCGACCCGGCCAAGCGGTCGCAGGTCATCGGCACGATCGACTTCGCCGACGAGATCGACGCGGCCGCGGTCGCCAAGGCGCTGCGCGCCAACGGCATCGTGGACACCGAGCCGTACCGCAAGCTCGGCCGCAACCAGCTCCGTGTCGCCATGTTCCCGGCGATCAACCCGGCCGACGTCGAGGCGCTCACCAAGTGCGTCGACTATGTCATCGAGCGGATCTGAGACCTTCAGTTCCACGTGAGCGGGGGCGCCGGGTGGTGAACCGGGCGCCCCTCTCCCATTCCGGCGCCTAGCCCTTCCGCCGCATCCGCCGCATGCCGAACACGGCGGCGGCGCCGAGGGCGAGGAGGACCGCGCCGGTCTTGAGGCCGCCCCCGCCGCTCTTCTCCCCCGAGGCGGAACTTCCGCCGCCGGACGGTGACTTGGAGGCCACAGCGCCGCCCCCGGGTGCGTCGAGCGCCCGTACCTGGCTCTGGGCGCCCTCGCTGCCGTACATCAGCTTGGTGCCGTCGGCGGAGTAGCTGACGGACTCGCCCTGGCCCTGGAGGGGTACGTCCAGGCGGTCCAGCTTCTTGATCCGGCCGCCGTTCCAGTCGTAGGAGATGCCGCCGAAGTAGCCCCGGACGGCGAGCTGTCGGCCGTTCGGCGAGAAGGCGGCGTCCGTGGCCCACAGGTCGACGGGGGCGACCGGGCGGAAGATGTTCGCGCCGGAGGACGACAGTCGGTCAGGGCCCTCGTACAGGTGGCCGCCGTCCTCGTTCTTGTCGATGATGTAGACGCGGCCGGTCTTGGGGTGGACGGCCAGCGACTCGGCGTCACGGGGGCCGTCGGAGTACTTCACGACGAACTGCGTGGCCGTGACCGTCCGGTCCTTCAGGGTCTTCGGCTCGGGCAGGCGGTAGATCCAGACATAGGGCCAGCGGCCGTGGAAGTTGTCCCCGATGTCGCCGACGTAGATCTGGTTGTCCGGCCCGATGGAGATGGCCTCCACGTCCCGTGGGGAGCCGATGCCGCGCAGGGTGAGCGTGGCGACGGTCTTGCCGGTGCGGCTGTCGACGGCGTAGAGGTAGGGGCCGTCGTCGCTGTCGTTGTGCGTCCAGTAGACGCCCGGGTGCAGGTGGGAGGCGGCCAGGCCGCTGGACTCGGTGATCCTGGGGTCCTCGATGGTGAACCCCCGGTCCCCGTCCGCGGCGTGGGCGGGCAGGGCGCAGGCACCCGCGAGCAGGGCCCCGGCGAGCAGGGCGAACGGTCGGCGCATGGTCCAAGACTGCCATCCGGCGCGGGTGTTCAGTGGGGGTGGTGGGCCTCACATCGGCCCCGGGTGCGGGCCTGTGCCGAGATCCGCCATCATGAGCGGATGCTCAGGTTCATGCCCGTAGGTGACTCCATGACGATCGGGAGCGCGGGCGAACACACGTGGCGTTACCGGCTGTGGCAGCACCTGCGGGGCACATACGGCGGCCCGTTCCAGATCGTCGGTCCCCGCGAGACGCTGTACGACCAGGCCACCGGGGAACCCGACTCCCACGAGTACGCCGACCCCGACTTCCCGCGCGCCCACCTCGCCGGGTGGGGCGAGGGCTGGCAGCACATGGCTCCGCTGATCGGGGAGGCGGTGCGGACGCACCGGGCCGACGTGCTGCTGGTCTCCCTCGGGCTGATCGACCTGGGTTTCTACACCAACGCGGAGCAGACGGTCGACAACGTGCGGGCGTTCGTGGCCGCGGCCCGTGCGGCGCGTCCGCGCGTACGGATGGTGCTGCTGCCGGTCATCCCGAACATACGCGCCCAGGAGGACGGCCCCTTCGCCGAACAGGTCGACCTCTTCAACACCCTTCTCGCCAAGACGACCGCCGACCTGGACGAACCCCGGTCCCCCCTGCTGCTGGCCTCGGCGCCGGAGGGCTGGGACATCCACACGGACACGTACGACGGCACGCACCCCAACGC
>NZ_MUNH01000381.1:0-1896 GCF_002154615.1 Streptomyces recifensis | reverse complement strand
CAGGCCCGGTCCCGGTCGACGTCGGGCATCAGCTTGGCGGTGCCGTGGTCGACGGCCCTGCTCACGGGTATCGGTTCGCTCACCCGGCCATTGTCGCCGGTCCGCAGGGGTGCGCGGGGACGGGCCCCACGCACCCCGTTACGCTCAGCCGACCGAGGTGACCGTCCCCGCGCCCACGGTCCGGCCGCCCTCGCGGACGGCGAACCCGAGCCCCGGCTCCAGCGGCACCTCCCGGTCCAGCTCCACGGTCATCTCCACCGTGTCGCCGGGCCGGGCGATCCCCGCCTCACCCAGGTCGACCTCCCCGGCCACGTCCGCCGTACGGAGGTAGAACTGCGGCCGGTACCCCGTGGACAGCGGCTTGCTGCGGCCGCCCTCGGCCCCGGCCAGCACGTACACCCGCGCGGTGAACCGCCGGCCCGGCACCACACTCCCCGGCGCCGCGACGACATGCCCGCGCCGGACCGCGTCGCGGGGCACCCCGCGCAGCAGGACCGCCACGTTGTCCCCGGCCTGCGCCTCCGGCATCGGCTTGCCGAAGGTCTCCAGCCCCGTGACCACGCTCTCCACCCCCGCGCCCAGGACCTCCACCCGGTCCCCGACCTGGAGCCTGCCCCGCTCGACCGCGCCGGTGACGACGGTCCCGCGCCCGGTGATGGTGAGCACGTTCTCCACCGGCAGCAGGAACGGCGCGTCCAGGTACCGCTCCGGCATCGGCACATAGGTGTCGACCGCGTCGAGCAGCGCCTCCACGGACGCCGTCCAGCGGGGGTCGCCCGCGAGCGCCTTGAGCCCGGAGACCCGTACGACAGGTATCGACTCGCCCGGATAGCCCTGGGCGGTGAGCAGTTCGCGCACCTCCAGCTCGACCAGGTCGGCCAGCTCCTCGTCCCCCGCGTCGGCCTTGTTGAGCGCGACCACCAGGTGGTCGACCCCCACCTGCCGGGCGAGCAGCACGTGTTCGGCGGTCTGCGGCATGATCCCGTCCAGCGCGGAGACGACCAGGATCGCCCCGTCGAGCTGGGCGGCGCCGGTCACCATGTTCTTGACGTAGTCGGCGTGGCCGGGCATGTCGACGTGGGCGTAGTGCCGGGTGTCCGTCTCGTACTCGACGTGCGCGATGTTGATGGTGATGCCGCGCGCCGCCTCCTCCGGGGCCCGGTCGATGCGGTCGAACGGCACGAACGTGCCGGTGCCGCGCTCGGCGAGCACCTTGGTGATGGCGGCGGTCAGGGTGGTCTTGCCGTGGTCGACGTGGCCCATGGTGCCGATGTTCAGATGCGGCTTGGTGCGCACGTATGCCGTCTTGGGCATGGCTGTCCCTCGTGGTCTTGGTGGTGCGTGGAGAGCGCGGGACCCCTGGAATCCGCCGACCCTCCCCTCGCGGGGTCCGCCGGACTTTCCGGAGAGGGTCAGCTTCGGGCGCCGTCGACGGCTGCCACGAGGACGAGGACGGCAGCCTTCGGCGCGTCCGCGAGGGCGGAGGCTGCGAGGAAGGCGTACCGGAACATGACGCAGATCATGGCGGACGCGTCGTCCCACGTCGAACGGTTTTCCGCGGCCTTCGGAGCGTCAACGGCCGCGGACCATACGCCGATCACACCCCTCGGTCGGTTACTGTCGCCGAATGCCCGATGCCACCACCCGCTCTGGGGGCACCGCCACGGCCGTTCCCCCGGTCGTAGTCCTGAGGCCGACCCCAGCCGTGCCCCTCACGCCCGTCACCCCCGCCGGTCCCGCCGTACGCGCGTGGCCGTCCGCGTATCTCCGTCTCGGCCTGCTGCTCACCCTGCTCGCGGCCGCGGCCACCGCCGTGCTGGTCTTCGACCCGCAGCGCCTGCTCACCGAGGGCTGGCCGCCGCAGCTCGGCGGGTTCGCGGCGGCCGGGGTCTTCGC
>NZ_MUNH01000380.1:0-6496 GCF_002154615.1 Streptomyces recifensis | reverse complement strand
CGGCACGACCGGCCGTGCCGTCCCCCACCCCCAGGGGCGGCACGGCCGGTCGTGCCGTCCGGCCTACCCCCGACAGGCCCCCGCGTGGCCGCATCCCTTTGGGTGCACCGTCGTTTGGACATACGTGCACCCATACGACGCCTCTCCCCGCCGGCCCGCCCTGTCCCCCGTTCCCGTCGCCCGGTCCGGGCAGGAGAACTCCGGCGGGCCCTCGTCCACGCCGATCTACGACACGCTGTACGCGGAGTGGGTCAAGACCTTCCGTACGCTGCCCGGGGATCGCAGCGGCGAGGAGAACCTCGGGTTCACCGCCTTCGGGAACCTCCCGCAGAGCACGGGCTCGTACGGCGGGCACCGGCCGGGGTCGTTCAGCAGCTCCTACAGCGCCTACAGCGCCGGGGCCTACAGCGCGCGGCAGCAGTCGCAGCAGTCCCAGTGGCAGCGGATCGGCACGATCGGGCGGGCCCAGCCGGACGGCGAGGGGCTCCCGGCGCTCCCCCCGGCCCCCCGCCAGGGCAACTGAGCCGTACACGAAGGGGCGGCCCGTCTCCCTGGAGACCGGGCCGCCCCTTCGCCGTGCGTCAATCCGCCGTGGCGGTCACTTCTTCTTCGCGCCGCGCTTCTCGCGCACCCGCACCGAGAGGTGGATCGGGGTGCCCTCGAAGCCGAACTCCTCGCGCAGACGGCGCTCGATGAAGCGCCGGTAGCCCGCCTCGATGAAGCCGGAGGCGAAGAGGACGAAACGCGGCGGCTTGGTGCCGGCCTGGGTGCCGAACAGGATGCGCGGCTGCTTGCCGCCCCGGACCGGGTGCGGGTGGGCGGCGGCCAGCTCGCCGAGGAAGGCGTTCAGCCGGCCGGTGGGGACGCGGGTCTCCCAGCCCTCGAGCGCGGTCTCGATCGCCGGGACCAGCTTCTCCATGTGGCGGCCGGTGCGGGCGGAGACGTTGACGCGCGGGGCCCAGGCGATCTGGCCCAGCTCGGTCTCGATCTCGCGCTCGAGGTAGTAGCGGCGCTCCTCGTCGAGGGTGTCCCACTTGTTGAAGGCGACGACGACCGCGCGCCCGGCCTCCACGGCCATGGTGACGATGCGCTGGTCCTGCACCGAGATGTTCTCGGAGCCGTCGATGAGGATGACCGCGACCTCCGCCTTCTCCACGGCGGCCGCCGTGCGCAGGGAGGCGTAGTAGTCGGCGCCCTGCTGGAGGTGGACGCGCTTGCGGATGCCGGCGGTGTCCACGAACTTCCAGGTCTTGCCGCCCAGCTCGATCATCTCGTCGACCGGGTCGCGGGTGGTGCCCGCCAGTTCGTTGACGACGACGCGCTCCTCGCCCGCGACCTTGTTCAGCAGCGAGGACTTGCCGACGTTCGGGCGGCCGATCAGGGCGATGCGGCGGGGACCGCCGACGCCGGCACCGCCGAAGGTCTGCGCGGGCGCGTCCGGCAGGGCCTCCAGGACGGCGTCCAGCATGTCGCCGGTGCCGCGGCCGTGCAGGGCGGAGACCGGGTGCGGCTCGCCCAGGCCGAGGGACCACAGGTAGGCCGCGTCGGACTCGCCGGAGAGGCCGTCGACCTTGTTGGCGGCCAGCACCACCGGCTTGCCGGCCTTGCGCAGCAGCCGGACCACGGCCTCGTCGGTGTCGGTGGCGCCGACCTTGGCGTCCACCACGAAGACGACCGCGTCGGCGGCCTCGATCGCGTACTCGGCCTGCGCGGCCACGGAGGCGTCGATGCCGAGGACGTCCTGCTCCCAGCCGCCGGTGTCGACCACCTTGAAACGGCGCCCGGCCCACTCCGCCTCATAGGTGACGCGGTCGCGGGTGACACCGGGCTTGTCCTCGACGACCGCCTCGCGGCGGCCGATGATCCGGTTCACCAGGGTCGACTTGCCGACATTGGGGCGGCCGACGACGGCGAGCACGGGAAGCGGGCCGTGGCCCGCCTCCTCGATGGCGCCCTCGACGTCCTCGATGTCGAAGCCCTCTTCCGCGGCGAGCTGCATGAACTCCGCGTACTCGGCGTCGCCGAGAGCCCCGTGCTCGTACTCGTGCGCGGCCGAGCCGTCGGGCTGGTTCTGGTCGTTCATGAAGTCCGTACCTCGTCGTCGTTCGTGGTGAGCGGTGGAAGTGGCCCGCCGGGGGCCGGTTCCACTACTCAAGTGTCGCCCAGCGCCCGGTCAGGCGCCTGGCGTTTTCCAGGTGTGCGGTGAGCCGCTTCTGGATGCGCTCGGTCGCCTCGTCCAGCGCCTTGCGCGTACGCCGCCCGGAGCCGTCCCCCGCCTCGAACGGGTCTCCGAAGACCACGTCCACGCGGGAGCGCAGCGGCGGCAGGGCCTTGACCAGGCGGCCGGGCCGGTCGGCGCTGCCGAGCACGGCCACCGGCACGATCGGCGCCCCGCCGCGCACCGCGAAGTAGGCGAGTCCGGCGCGCAGCGAGGCGAAGTCGCCCTCGCCCCGGGTGCCCTCCGGGAAGATGCCCAGCACGCCGCCCTGCTCCAGCACGCCGAGCGCCCGCCCGATGGCGGTGCGGTCGGCGGTGGTGCGGTCGACCTTGAGCTGGCCGATGCCGGTCAGGAAGGGGTCGAGCGGCCCGATGAACGCCTCCTGCTTGATCAGGAAGTGCGTCGGCCGGGGCGCCACGCCCATGACCATGGGGCCGTCGATGTTGTGGGAGTGGTTCACCGCGAGGATGACCGGGCCCGACGCGGGCACCTTCCAGGCGCCCAGCACGCGCGGCTTCCACAGGCCGTACATCAGGCCGACGCCGATGCGCCGCCCGATCTCGGCGCCCCGCTCCGAGGGCGGTGCGCTCCGGCTCACTTCCCGGCCCGCTTCTCCTCGACCAGGGTGACGACGCACTCTATGACCTGGGCGAGGGTCAGCTCGGTGGTGTCGACCTCGACCGCGTCGGCGGCCTTGGCGAGCGGGGAGGTCTTGCGGCTGGAGTCGGCCGCGTCCCGCTGGATCAGGGCGGCGCGGGTGGCGGCGACGTCGGAGCCCTTCAGCTCGCCGCTGCGGCGGGCCGCGCGGGCCTCCGGGGAGGCGGTGAGGAAGATCTTCAGGTCGGCGTCGGGCAGCACGGTGGTGCCGATGTCCCGGCCCTCGACCACGATGCCCTCCTCGGCCCCGGCCGCGATGGAGCGCTGCAGCTCGGTGATCCGGGTACGCACCTCGGGCACCGCGCTGACCGCGCTGACCTTGGAGGTGACCTCCTGGGTGCGGATCGGGCCGGCCACGTCGTAGCCGTCGACGGTGATGGTCGGGGCCAGCGGGTCGGTGCCGGAGACGATCTCCGGCTTGCCCGCGACGGCGGCGATCGCGGTGGGGTCCGCGAGGTCGATGCCGTTGGTCACCATCCACCAGGTGATGGCCCGGTACTGGGCGCCGGTGTCCAGGTAGCTGAGGCCGAGCTGCGCGGCCACGGCCTTCGACGTGCTCGACTTGCCCGTGCCGGAGGGGCCGTCGATCGCTACGATCACGGGCTGGGCGGTCGGGGCGGCGCCGTTTTCCACGGGAGGGCACCTTCCTGGTGAAGGGTGTCGGTCGGGGAGGCGGGACGCGAGGGCGCCCCGCACAAGGTTACTGGGTGTGGGTCACTCGTACGGACGCACGTGCGCCGCGTGACCGCCGGGCCCCGTGCTACTGCCGTAGCGCCCAGCCCCGCTCGCGCAGCGCCTCGGTGAGGACGGGCGCGGCCCCCGGCTCGACCATGAGCTGCACGAGACCGGCCTGCTGTCCGGTGGCGTGCTCGATGCGGACGTCCTCGATGTTGACCCCGGCCCGTCCGGCGTCGGCGAAGATGCGGGCGAGCTGGCCGGGCTGGTCGTCGATGAGGACGGCGACGGTCTGGTAGGCGCGCGGGGCGGAGCCGTGCTTGCCGGGGACCCGGACCTGGCCGGCGTTGCCCCGGCGCAGCACGTCCTCGATCCCGGCGCCGCCGGTGCGCCGCTTGTCCTCGTCGGCGGACTGCAGGGCCCGCAGGGCGCGCACGGTCTCGTCGAGGTCGGCGGAGACGTCGGTGAGCAGGTCGGCGACCGGGCCGGGGTTGGCGGAGAGGATGTCGATCCACATCCGGGGGTCGGAGGCGGCGATCCGGGTGACGTCCCGGATGCCCTGCCCGCACAGCCGTACGGCGGCCTCCTCGGCGTTCTCCAGCCGGGCGGCGACCAGGCTGGAGACCAGGTGCGGCATGTGGGAGACGAGCGCGACGGCGCGGTCGTGGGCGTCGGCGTCCATGACGACCGGGACGGCACGGCAGTGCGAGACCAGTTCGAGGGCGAGGTTCAGCACCTCGGTGTCGGTGTCGCGGGTCGGGGTGAGCACCCAGGGGCGGCCCTCGAAGAGGTCGGCGGTGGCGGCCAGCGGGCCGGACTTCTCGCGGCCGGACATGGGGTGGGTGCCGAGGTAGCGGGCGAGGACGGCCTCGTCCAGGCCGAGCGCCTCCAGTTCGCGGCGGGGGCCGCCCTTGACGCTGGCCACGTCGAGGTAGCCGTGCGCGAGGTCGCGGCGCATGGCGTCGGCGAGGACGGCGGCGACGTGCGCGGGCGGCGCGGCGACGAGCGCGAGGTCGACCCGGCCCTGCGGCGGCTCGTCGGTACCGGCGCCGAGGGCGGCGGCGGTACGGGCCTGGGCGGGGTCGTGGTCGGTGAGGTGGACGGTGACGCCCCGCTGGGTGAGGGCGAGCGCGGCCGAGGTCCCGATCAGCCCGGTGCCGATGACGAGTGCGGTTCTCACTGGGCGATGTCCTTGTGCGGGGCGGCGGCACCGGCCCGGGGCCGGCTTCTGGTGGCGTCCAGCCTAGGGGGTGTCGTCTGGATCCGGTCGGCGGATGGATACGGCGCCTCGTGGCCGACCCGAGTGGGGTCTGGTGCGTGCAGCTGCAAGGCGGAGGAGGGAGTCGACGCGGAGCGGTGGGGGTCCCCCCTGCTCGAGCAGGGCCGAGAGCTCGGGGGAGAGTGACGACAACGCGGCTGGGGGTCCCCCCTGCTCGGAGAGCTTGGGGAGTGCGTGCCAGGCCCCGCGTCGTCGAACTGATCCAGACGACGCCCCCTAGTCAGCCGGGGCGGGCCGGACGCACGCCGGCCGCGCGGCGGGACGGGCGCCCGTTCGGCCGAGGCGGGGTCCGACCCGCAGCCGCCTCCTTCGTCTGGGCGGTGTTCGGTGCCAAGATGCCCGGAAGTATGGGGCTTTCTGCGCCCTTTTCCGCGTGTTTTCCGCCTCTTGAACCTCTCGGAGTGACGACATGAACCAGCCCGCGACCCGGCGCACGCTTCTCGCCACGGGGGCCGCCACGCTCGCCGTCTGCTGTGTGGGATGCGGCGAGGACGGCGGCTCCTCGGCCACCGCCAGCACCTCTCCCGGCGAGAGCGCCTCGGCCTCCGGCACCTCCGACTCCGGCACCTCCGACTCCGGCGACGGCGGGCAGGCGCTGGGCAGCGTCAGCGAGATCCCGGAGGGCGGCGGCAAGATCTTCGCCGCGCAGAAGGTGGTGGTGACGCAGCCCAAGAAGGGCGAGTACAAGGCGTTCTCCGCCATCTGCACCCACCAGGGCTGCTCCCTGAACAGGGTCGCGAACGGCACCGTCGACTGCTCGTGCCACGGCAGCAGGTTCCGTATCTCCGACGGCTCGGTCGCACAGGGCCCGGCCACCCAGCCGCTGGCCGCCAAGGAGATCATGGTGCACGGAAACACGGTGCACCTGGCCTGACCGCCCGCGTACGCTCCCCCGCATGCGCCCCGCCGACCTGGTCCGTGACCACACCGTCTACGCCTGTGTCATGGGCTCGCGCGCCTTCGGGCTGGCCACGGACGCCAGTGACACCGACCGGCGGGGCGTGTTCGTGGCCCCGACCCCGCTCTTCTGGCGGTTCGAGAAGCCGCCCACGCATGTCGAGGGGCCGGGCGAGGAGCGGTTCTCCTGGGAGCTGGAGCGCTTCTGCGAGCTGGCGCTGCGGGCCAACCCGAACATCCTGGAGTGCCTGCACTCCCCGCTGGTGGAGCACCTGGACGACACCGGCCGCGAACTGCTCTCGCTGCGCGGGGCGTTCCTCTCCCGCCAGGTGCACGCCACCTTCACCGGTTACGCCCTCGGCCAGCGCCGCAGGCTGGACGCCGACATCCGCACCACCGGCGCCCCGCGCTGGAAGCACGCGATGCATCTGCTCCGCCTGCTGAGCAGTGCTCGCGACCTGCTGCGCACGGGCGAGCTGCGGCTGGACGTGGGCGAGGAGCGCGAGGCACTGCTCGCGGTGAAGCGGGGTGAGGTGGACTGGCGGGAGATCGAGGCACGGATGGCCCGGCTGGCCGACGAGTGCGACGCGGCGCTGCTCCGCACCCCGCTCCCCGCCGAGCCGGACGAGGCGCGGGTGGCCGACTTCCTGTACCGCACCCGCCGGGCGTCGGCCGCGGCCACCTAGGGCCTCTCGTTTGGATCTTGCCGGGCTCGCGGGGTCTGGCACCGCTCCCTGATCCGGCCTGATCCAAACGAAAGACCCTAGGCG
>NZ_MUNH01000379.1:0-16711 GCF_002154615.1 Streptomyces recifensis | reverse complement strand
CTTCGCCGAACAGGTCGACCTCTGCAACACCCTTCTCGCCAAGACGACCGCCGACCTGGACGAACCCCGGTCCCCCCTGCTGCTGGCCTCGGCGCCGGAGGGCTGGGACATCCACACGGACACGTACGACGGCACGCACCCCAACGCCGCCGGCGAGCACCGGATCGCGGGGGCGTTCGCGGGGGCGATGCACGAGGCGTGGGGGCTGGGGGAGCCGTACGTGGCTTGATCGTGTCGACCGAGTTCCGGCGTCTCCCGGTGACGGTACGTATCGTTGAACCGCGCGGCTGCACCTACGCGGGCGGCCGGGGAGGAGCGCCAGATGACCGTCCTCGACGACAGGACCGCGATGGCCGACATCGACACCGGACGCTTGGACGAGTGGTTCGAGCTGATGCCCGTCCCCGAAGGATTCCGGGCCGAGATCGTCGGCGGCTGCTTCTTCATGGTGCCGCAGCGGAACACGCATTGGCAGATCATCCGTCGGGTGCTGCGGGCCCTGGAGGACAGATTCGGACCGGACGTCATGGTGTTCTCGGACGTCCGTATCGATTTCCCCGGCCACCAGAACGGCTTCTGCCCCGACATCGCCATGCTCGAGGACTCGGCGGAGCCGGACGGGACGGGCCACTGGCGCCACCAGGATGTCCGGTTCGTCGCCGAGGTCATCTCTCAGGGCACGGCCGCCAACGACTACGGCCCCAAGAAAACCGCTTACGCCGTCGCGGAAGTCCCCGTCTACCTCATCGCCGACCCCTACCAAGGGCGGTGCCACGTCTACACCGACCCCAAGGACGGCGAGTACGTCCGTGCCCTCGAGGTGAGGTTCGGCGGCGACATCGACCTCACCGGCACGACAGTCGACCTCGTCCTCAAAACCCACGACTTCCCCCGCGACTGACCCCCACCGCTTGCCTAGAGCGCGCTCCAAGACGTTGGCTAGGGGGGCATGAGGTACACGCAGCTTGGACGCACGGGACTGAAGGTCAGCCGGCTGGTGCTGGGGACCATGAACTTCGGGCCGCAGACCGACGAGGCGGACAGCCACGCGATCATGGACGCGGCGCTGGACGCGGGCATCAACTACTTCGACACCGCGAACGTGTACGGCTGGGGCGAGAACAAGGGCCGTACCGAGGAGATCATCGGAAGCTGGTTCGCGAAGGGCGGCGAGCGGCGGGAGAAAACCGTCCTGGCCACCAAGGTGTATGGGAACATGGGCGCAGAAGGCGACGCCTGGCCCAACTACGACAAGCTCTCCGCGCTGAACATCCGCCGCGCGGTGGACGCCAGCCTGAAGCGGCTGCAGACCGACTACATCGACATCTACCAGTTCCACCACATCGACCGGAACACCCCGTTCGAGGAGATCTGGCAGGCGGTCGACGTCCTGGTCACCCAGGGCAAGATCCTCTACGCCGGTTCCTCCAACTTCCCCGGCTACAAGATCGCGCAGGCCAACGAGACGGCCCTGCGCCGGGGCACCCTCGGCCTGGTCAGCGAGCAGTGCCTGTACAACCTCGCCGAGCGCCGCGCCGAGCTGGAGGTCATCCCGGCCGCCCAGGACTACGGTCTCGGCGTCATCCCCTGGTCGCCGCTGCACGGCGGTCTGCTGGGCGGGGTCATCCGCAAGGAGGCCGAGCGCGGGCGCCGCGCCTCCGGCCGTGCGGCCGACGCCCTCGCGGACACGGCCACGCGCAACCGGATCGAGGCGTACGAGGAGCTGCTCGCCAAGCACGGCCTGGAGCCCGGCGAGGTCGCTCTCGCCTGGCTGCTGACCCGGCCCGGCGTCACCGGCCCGATCGTCGGCCCGCGCACCCGGGAGCAGCTCGACTCGGCGCTGCGCGCGGTGGAGCTGGAGCTGAGCGAGGAGTTGCTGACCGGCCTGGACGAGATCTTCCCCGGCCCGGGCCCCGCCCCGGAGGCGTTCGCCTGGTAGCGGCAAGCGAAAGGCCGCTCCGTACGGGGTTCCCCGCGGAGCGGCCTTGGGCGGCAGCCGTCAGTGGACGGCCGCCGCCACGGCGACGACCACCAGCATCAGGACGAGCGCACCGGCCATGATCCGGTTCCGGATTTTCGGTTCCACGACGACGAGCCTAACGGGCCGCGCCCAGTGCCCAGCGGGCGACCGGGGCGTACCGGGGCTGCTCGCCGGGCACGCCGGAGGTCGGCAGGTGGCTGCGGACGAGGACCAGCTCGCCCACCGTCCAGGCGGTACCGGCGAATTCGGCGAGGGCGTCGGCGTAGGGCCGTAGGTCGGTGTCGCCCTTGCCCCGGGCCAGTGTGAGATGCGCCCGGTAGTGGCGGTGCTCCTCGCCGCCCACACCGGCCCGCCGTCCGGCCGCCTGGGCCCGTCCGGCGACTCCGCCCAGAGCGGCGAGGTCTCCGGAGGCTCCGGCCCACAGTGCCTTGCCCCGGCCGAAGCTGCCGCCACCGGCGAGGGCCAGCGGGAACGGTGCGCTCCGTACGGCCGCGCGCTCCAGCCGGCGTTCCAGCTCGGGCACGCTCTCCTCCGGGACCTCACCGTAGAAGGCGAGCGTGAAGTGCCAGCCGTCCGGCTGGGTCCACCGCAGCGCGTCGGCCCCGGCCAGCCGCCGCAGCGCCCGCACCTCCCGGCCCAGCTCCTCCACGGCACCCGGGGGCGGCAGCACTGCGGCGAAGAGTCTCATCCCCACACCATCCCAGACGGGTACGCTGCCGCACCGTGAGCGACGACGTCGAGACAGCGACAGCGGCCGCCCTGGCCGGCGCCGAAGTGGTGCGCGAGGGCTACGGCAAGGACCTGGGCCGGATCGACAAGGGCGCCGGGGACTTCGCCACGGCGGTCGACGTGGCGGCCGAGCGAGCCATCCTGGACGTGATCCGGGCGGCCCGGCCCCACGACGCGGTACTCGGCGAGGAGGGCGGCCGGCAGGGCGCCACCGACACCGGGCGCCTCTGGCTCGTGGACCCCCTGTGCGGCACCCTCAACTACGCCGTCGGCAACATGCTCGTCGCCGTCAACGTGGCCCTGCGCGACGGGCCCGCCGCCGTGGCGGACCCCTTCACCGGCGAGGTCTTCCGCACCGACGGCAAGACGGCCTGGCTCCACCGCGAGGGCACCGACACCATCCTGCGCCCCTCGGCGGCGACCGCCCTGGTGGACGTCAACCTCGACCCGCCCTTCCCGAGCGCCCCCGCCTTCCGCGCCACGGCCCTCCTGGCGCACCCGGTGTTCGTGGCGCGCTTCCGCCCCCGCGTGGTCTCCACGACCCTGGCCCTGGCCTGGGTGGCGGCGGGCCGCCGAGCCGCGTACGTCACCGACGGCACCAACCTCTCCGACAGCGTGCACTTCGCCGCCGGAATCACCCTGTGCCGGGCAGCGGGCTGCGTGGTCACGGGCATCGACGGCGCACCACCGGGCCCGGACACCCGGGGCCTGGTGGCGGCCGCCGACCCCGACACCCACAGCCTGTTGATGACGATCCTCCGCGGCGAATCCTGAGCGCCATCTCACCCGCGCCGCACGAACGACGGACGCGGCCCCGAGGCCAGGGCGCGGACGAGCCGACGAACGCTGCCGCACGCGCCCTCGGACCTCACGCCGCCGGCGTCAACTCCTCGCTCCCCCTGGGCACGAACCGCAGATGCGGCCCCCGCTGCCAGGTGAGCCGGAGCCGGAGGTCGCCCGCGCGGGCCAGGAACAGGCCGATGACCGCTGCCGCCGCGGCCGAGACCACGCCGCCGGCGATGAAGCCGAAGCGGGCGCCGTACGTGTCGGTGACCCAGCCGACGAGGGGGGCGCCGAGCGGAGTACCGCCCATGAAGACCATCATGAAGAGGGACATCACGCGGCCCCGCATGGCCGGGTCGGTGGACATCTGGACGGCGGTGTTGGCCGTGACGTTGACCGTGAGCCCGAAGGCGCCGATGGGGACCATCAGGAGGGCGAACAGCCAGTAGGAGGGGGCCAGCGCGGCGACGATCTCCACCGTGCCGAAGGCCAGCGCGGCCGCGACCAGCACCCGGAACCGGGCCGTACCGCGCCGCGCGGCGAGCAGGGCGCCGATCAGGGAGCCGACGGCCATCAGGGTGTTGAACAGGCTGTACGCACCGGCGCCGGCGTGGAACACGTCGTCGGCGAAGGCGGTGAGCCAGACGGGGAAGTTGAAGCCGAAGGTGCCGATGAACCCGACGAGCACGATGGGCCAGATCAGCTCCGGCCGCCCGGCGACATGCCGCAGCCCCTCCCGGAGCTGGCCCTTGCCGCGCGGGGCGCGGTCGACGGAGTGCAGCTCACGGGTGCGCATCAGCAGCAGCCCGGTGATGGGCGCGACGAAGGACAGCCCGTTGGCGAGGAAGGCCCACCCGGTGCCCACCCCGGTGATCATCAGACCGGCGACGGCCGGACCGACGAGCCGGGCGGACTGGAAGTTGGCCGAATTCAGGCTGACCGCGTTCTGGAGCTGGCCGGGGCCGACCATCTCGGAGACGAAGGACTGCCGGGCCGGGTTGTCCACGACCGTGGCGAGACCGACCGCGAAGGCGGCGACGTACACGTGCCAGACCTGGACGTGTCCGGAGAGGGTGAGGGCGGCCAGCGCGAGGCCGGTGAGGGCCATCGCGGACTGGGTGAACAGCAGTGCGGGCCGCTTGGGCAGCCGGTCGACGAGGACACCGCCGTACAGGCCGAAGAGCAGCATCGGCAGGAACTGGAGCGCGGTGGTGATGCCGACGGCCGCCGAGGAGCCGGTGAGGCTCAGCACCAGCCAGTCCTGGGCGATGCGCTGCATCCAGGTGCCGGTGTTGGAGACGACCTGACCGGCGAAGAACAGCCGGTAGTTCCGGACCCTCAGCGAGCTGAACATCGAGGTTCTGCCGACGGCCGGGGTAGTGGTTGCCGGTGCGGGGACGGAAGCTGCTCCGGGTCCCGTACTCAAAAGGTCGCCTCCTGAAGCGATGCCGTGGCTACAGTTGCGCGAGCTTCTCCAGGATGGGGGCGGCGGCGCGCAGGGTGGCCCACTCGTCCTCGTCGAGGCCCTCGACCAGGCCGGCCAGGAACGCGTTGCGTTTGCGGCGGCTCTCGACGAGCATCGCCTCGGCCTGTTCGGTCCGGGTGACGACCTTCTGGCGCCGGTCCTCGGGATGCGGCTCGAGCCGGACCAGGCCCTTGGCCTCCAGAAGCGCGACGATGCGGGTCATCGAGGGCGGCTGGACGTGCTCCTTGCGCGCCAGCTCGCCCGGAGTGGCCTGTCCGCAGTTGGACAGCGTGCCCAGTACCGACATCTCGGTGGGGCTCAGCGACTCGTCGACGCGCTGGTGCTTGAGTCGACGGGACAGCCGCATCACGGCGGAGCGGAGGGAGTTCACGGCGGCCACGTCGTCGCCGTGGGTGAGGTCCGACATGTCTTTAGCCTAACTCATTACTCTCACTAAGGAACGCCACCCCGCACGACACGGCTCGTGATGTCCGCCACTGTGTCCAACCATCACCCGTACGAGTGAGTCGGTTCCGAAAAGTGACCCATCGGGTGGCGGGATGTGGCGACCCTCGTACGCATGGGGACCAGTGTGCTCAGCCTGCGGATGGACGGGGAGCTGCTAGAGAGGCTCCGGGAACGCGCGGCGAAGAGAGGAATGAGCGTGCAGGACTATGTGATCCGCACGCTCGTCAGGGACGACTTCGACGAGCGGTTCCAGACCGCCGTCGACGAGACCGAGAAGTTCTACGGGGTCACATGAGACTCATGTGACCCCGCAGGAGACTCAGCCGTGCCCCGGTCAGGTCAGACCGAGGGCCGGCATCAGGTAGTAGAAGCCGAAGACGGCCGCGACCACGTACATCGCCACCGGGATCTCCCGGCCGCGCCCGGCGGCCAGGCGGAGCACCACGAAGGTGATGAAGCCCATGCCGATGCCGTTGGTGATCGAGTAGGTGAACGGCATCATCACCATGGTCACGAAGGCCGGGATGGCGATGGTGAAGTCGTCCCAGTCGATCTCCCGGATCGAACCGGCCAGGATCAGGAAGCCGACCGCGAGCAGCGCGGGGGTGGCGGCCTGGGACGGCACCATGGTGGCGACCGGGGTGAGGAACAGCGCGACGCCGAAGAGGGCGCCGGTGACGACGTTGGCGAGACCCGTGCGGGCGCCCTCCCCGACGCCCGCGGTGGACTCCACGAAGCAGGTGGTGGCCGAGGAGGAGCTGGCGCCGCCCGCCGCGACGGCGAGGCCGTCGATGAGCAGGACCTTGTTGATGCCCGGCATCTGGCCCTGGGCGTCGGTCAGCTTGGCCTCGTCGCTGACACCCATGATCGTGCCCATGGCGTCGAAGAAGCAGGACAGCAGGACGGTGAAGACGAAGAGGACGCCGGTCAGCACACCGACCTTGGCGAAGCCGCCGAACAGGCTGACCTGGCCGATGAGACCGAAGTCCGGGGTGGCGACCGGGTTGCCCGGCCACTTCGGGGTGGTCAGGCCCCACGACGGCACCTTGGCGACCAGGTCGATGATCACCGCGAGGACGGTCATCGTCACGATGGAGATCAGGATCGCGCCCGGCACCTTGCGGACGATCAGCGCGAGGGTCAGCAGCACGCCGAGCACGAAGACCAGCACCGGCCAGCCGGTGAGGTGACCGCCCGTGCCGAGCTGGAGGGGCACGGTGGTCTGGGCGATGTCCGGGATACGGGTGACGAAGCCGGAGTCGACCAGGCCGATCAGCATGATGAACAGGCCGATACCGATGGCGATGGCCTTGCGCAGCCCGTAGGGCACCGCGTTCATCACGCGCTCGCGCAGACCGGTGGCGACCAGCAGCATCACCACGAAGCCGGCGAGCACCACCATGCCCATCGCGTCCGGCCACGACATGCGCGGCGCGAGCTGGAGCGCGACGACCGTGTTGACGCCGAGCCCGGCGGCCAGCGCGATCGGCACGTTGCCGATCACGCCCATCAGCAGGGTGGTGAAGGCGGCGGTGACCGCCGTGGCCGTGACGAGCTGGCCGTTGTCCAGGTGGTGCCCGTACATGTCCTTGGCGCTGCCGAGGATGATCGGGTTCAGGACGATGATGTACGCCATCGCGAAGAATGTGGCGAAACCGCCCCGGATCTCCCGCGCGACGGAACTGCCGCGCTCGGAGATCTTGAAGTAGCGGTCGACGGCGCCGTAGGAGGGCTTACCGCCCGGCTGTTCGGGGGTGGGAGCCTGGGCCGTGGCCGAGGTGGGCATGCGAGTCCTCTTCACCATTCAGGGTTCCCCCGAGCCCTTTTGGAGTTTCGTACGAACAGAAACAGTCAAAGACAAACCGCTTCAGTATGAACGTATGAAGCCCAGATCGCTATCTCCGCGCGTAGATATTCACCGAATGTCCGTGCGGCAGCGGGCTGCCGGGCACGGTGTGGCGCCTCGTAAGCTGTGCCCATGACGAAGTGGACCCCCAAGCACGAAGCGCCGGAGCCCCTGGAGGGGCCCGTGGTCGCCACCATCACCGGCGGCACGATCGTGTGGTTCGTCCTCTTCCTGGCCCAGCTCCCCTTCTACGGCTGGTTCGAGGACCACGGCCATCTGTGGTGGCTGTGGACCTGCCTGGCCGGGGCCGGCCTCGGCCTGATCGGCATCTGGTACGTGCGCGGGCGGGACGCCGCGATCAAGCGGGCGGCCGCCGAGCGGGAGACCGTCCCCGCCGAGTGACCTCCGGGCCGAGTGATCTCCGGAGCGAGTGATCTCCGTGTGTGCGGGACCTCTGGACGCAATGCGGATTCCGTGTTGTCATGCCCACTGCTGTCCGATGACAACGTTGTTCTCGCACGCTGACAACGTTGCCTTGAACCACCCCTGAGCACGTCCGGCCCACCACCTCAGAGGTTTTTGCATGACATGGACACGGCATATCGGTCGCTTCATGGCGGGGACACTGGCGGCGACCGCGCTGCTGGCCACCCCCGCCCATGCGCAGACCGACCAGCCCGCCCGGCTGACCGACCTCGTCAATCCGTTCATCGGCACCCAGAACGAGGGCAACACCTACCCCGGCGCGGCGGTGCCGTTCGGCATGGTGCAGCTCTCCCCCGACACCGGGCACAACACCGGCTACGACTACGCCCAGGACCACATCCGGGGCTTCTCCCTGGTCCACCTCTCCGGTGTCGGCTGCGGCCTCGGCGGTGACCTCCCGGTGCTGCCCACCACGGGCGACGTCACCACCACCGACTACGCGAAGTACGCCGCGAGGTTCAGCCACGACGACGAGTCCGCGAGTCCCGGCTACTACCGCGTCGGCCTGGACTCCGGCATCGAGGCCGAGCTGACCGCGACCGCCCGCACCGGTGTGCAGCGCTACACCTTCCCGGCCACCGACAAGGCCAACGTCCTGCTCAACGCGGGCCAGTCGCTGCACACCAAGGTCGCCACCGAGGTCGAGATCCTGGACGACCACACCGTGCGCACCAGGCTCACCGGCCGCGGCTTCTGCCAGGACACGGTCCCCTACACGCTCTACACGGTCACCCGCTTCGACCGCCCCTTCACCGCCCACGGCACCTGGACCGGGTCCACGGTCACCGACGGCGCGAAGACCGGGGCGGACGGCGCGTATCTGCGGTTCGACACCCACGAGGACCGCACCGTCGAGGCCACCACCGCGCTGTCCTACGTGGACGCGCGCGGCGCGCTCGGCAATCTGCGCGCCGAGGGCGGCCGGTCCTTCGACGCGGTGCGTGACGCGGCCCGGCGGTCCTGGGAGGACCGGCTGGACGACGTGCGGGCGCACGGCGGGAGCGACACGCTGCGCCGTACCTTCTACTCCTCGCTGTACCGCTCGTTCCTCGCGCCGAACATCGGCAGCGACACGGACGGCCGTTACACCGGCTGGGACCAGAGGATCCACCGCACCCGCGGCTTCACCTACTACCAGAACTGGTCGCTGTGGGACACCTACCGCACCCAGTCCCAGCTGCTGTCCCTGCTCGCGCCGCGTGAGGCACGGGACATGGCGATCTCGGTGATCCGGATCGACGAGGAGAGCGGCTGGCTGCCCAAGTGGGGCTACGGCACGGTCGAGACCAACATCATGACCGGCGACCCGGTCACGCCGTTCCTGACCAACGCCTACCAGCAGGGCCTGCTGCACGGCTGGGAGGAGCGGGCCTACAGGGCGCTGAGGAAGAACGCGGACGGCGTGCCGCCCGCCGACTCGCCGGCCGTGGGCCGGGAGGCCAACCGGGAGTACCTCGCCGACGGCTTCGCCCCCTACGTGAAGGACCGCCCGCACGCCAAGCCGGGCGACTCGGACTACGACCACGGGGCGTCGGCCACCCTGGAGTACGCGCTCTCGGACGCGATGCTGTCCCGGATGGCCCGCGACCTCGGACACCGCGCCGACGCGGACCGGTATGCGGCGCGGGCCCAGAACTACCGGAGGATCTTCGACCCCTCGACCGGCTTCTTCCGCGCCCGTGACGCCTCCGGCGCCTTCACCGGACCCGCCGACCCCGCGAAGAGCGAGGGCTTCCACGAGGGCACGTCCTGGCAGTACCAGTGGCTCGTGCCGCAGGACCTGCCCGGCATGGTGGACCTGGTCGGCGGCAAGCAGGCGGCCAACGACCGGCTCGACTCCTTCTTCGCCTACGACCGGTTGACCGAGGACCCGGCGAAGACGGCCCGCGAGGTGTGGGTGAACGGGCCCTACGACTACTACAACGCGGACAAGTACAACCCGCAGAACGAACCCGACCTGATCGCGCCCTACACCTACCTGTCCACCGGGCAGCCGTGGAAGACGACGGACGTGGTGCACGCGGCGCTGACCCTGTTCACGGACGGGCCGACCGGGATGACCGGCAACGACGACCTGGGCACGATGTCCGCCTGGAACGTGCTGTCGTCCATCGGCGTCTTCCCGGTCCAGCCCGGCTACGACACCTGGGGCCTGTCCACCCCGGTGTTCGACCGGGTCGACCTGACGCTGGACCGCCGGTACTACCCGCACGGCACGCTCACCATCACCGCGCCGGGCACCTCGGCGGACACCCGGTACGTGCAGTCGGCGCGGCTGGACGGCGCCGCGTACGGGCGGACGTATCTGACCACCGAGGCGCTGCGGACGCACCGTTCGCTGTCCTTCACGGTCGGCTCGACGCCCTCGTCGTGGGGTACCGGGGCCGACGCGGGGCCGCCCGCGCTGGGCTGATCCGGAACCCGCTCCGGCGCTTGGTCAGGGGCGCCCCCGAGACGTGTCGGGGGCGCCCCTCGCGTTACCCGGAGATCGGGCCGCCCGGCAGGTGAAGCGGGGATTCCGCACGTAACGTCGGATGCATGACGCATATCGACGCGGGTGCCGGACTGGACCCCGTGCACCCGGTCGCGCCGCCCACCACGGGGCCGGCGGGCCTGACCCGCGCACAGGTCGCGGAGCGGGTGGCACGGGGAGAGGTCAACGACGTACCGGTGCGCAGCAGCCGCTCGCTGGGCGAGATCGTGCGGGCGAACGTGTTCACCCGGTTCAACGCGATCATCGGTGTGCTGTGGGTGGTGACGCTGTTCGTCGCGCCGATCCAGGACAGCCTGTTCGGGTTCGTGATCCTCGCCAACACCGGGATCGGGATCGTGCAGGAGTGGCGGGCGAAGAAGACGCTGGACTCGCTCGCGGTGATCGGGGAGGCCCGGCCGACCGTGCGCCGGGACGGCAGAGCGGTGCGGGTGCCGACCAGCCGGATCGTGCTGGACGACCTGGTGGTGATCGGGCCCGGCGACAAGATCGTGGTGGACGGGGTGTGCGCCGAGGCCGACGGTCTGGAGGTGGACGAGTCGCTGCTGACCGGTGAGGCCGACCCGGTGGTCAAGCACCCCGGCGAGCAGGTGATGTCGGGCAGCTTCGTGGTCGCGGGCGGCGGGGCCTTCCAGGCGACCAGGGTGGGCCGGGAGGCGTACGCGGCCCAACTGGCCGAGGAAGCGTCCCGGTTCACGCTGGTCCACTCCGAGCTGCGCTCCGGGATCTCCACGATCCTGAAGTACGTGACCTGGATGATGGTCCCGGCCGCACTCGGCCTGGTCGTCACCCAGCTCGTGGTGAAGAGCAACGACTTCAAGGGCTCGGTGGCCCGGACCATCGGCGGGATCATCCCGATGGTCCCGGAGGGGCTGGTGCTGCTGACCTCGGTGGCCTTCGCCATCGGGGTGATCCGGCTGGGGCGCAAGCAGTGCCTGGTGCAGGAGCTGCCGGCGATCGAGGGCCTGGCCCGCGTGGACACCGTCTGCCTGGACAAGACCGGCACGCTCACCGAGGGCGGCATGGACGTGACCGGTCTGAAACCGCTGAACGGGGCGGACGAGGGCCGGGTGCGGGAGGTGCTGGCCGCGCTCGGGGCGTCCGATCCGCGCCCCAACGCCTCGCTCCAGGCCATCATCGACGCCTACCCGGACGGCCACGGGGACGAGCGGCGCCCGGTGAGCACGCTGCCGTTCTCCTCGGCCCGCAAGTACAGCGGGGCCGCCTTCGAGGAGGGCGACGGCAAGGTCGCCGGGTGGCTGCTGGGCGCGCCGGATGTGCTGCTGGCCCCCGACGACCCCGCGCTGGCGGAGACCGGCCGGCTGAACGAACAGGGGCTGCGGGTGCTGCTGCTGGCCCGCGCCGCCGGTGACCTGGACGGCCCCGACCCGGCACGCGGGGCCCGGCCCGTGGCCCTGGTGGTGCTGGAGCAACGGCTGCGTCCGGACGCGGCGGAGACCCTGCGGTACTTCGCCGACCAGGACGTCCAGGCCAAGGTGATCTCCGGGGACAACGCGGTGTCGGTCGGCGCGGTCGCGCACAAACTGGGGCTGTCCGGCAAGGCGGTGGACGCGCGGCGGCTGCCCGCCGACCCGGCCGACCTGGCCAGGGCGGTGGACCGGGCCACGGTGTTCGGGCGGGTCACCCCGCAGCAGAAGCGGGAAATGGTCGGCGCGCTCCAGTCCGAGGGCCGCACCGTGGCGATGACCGGCGACGGGGTGAACGACGTACTGGCCCTGAAGGACGCCGACATCGGCGTCTCGATGGGGTCGGGCTCGGAGGCCACGCGCGCGGTGGCGCAGATCGTGCTGCTGAACAACAGCTTCGCCACGCTGCCCTCGGTGGTCGCGGAGGGCCGCCGGGTGATCGGCAACATCACGCGGGTGGCGACGCTGTTCCTGGTGAAGACGGTGTACTCGGTGCTGCTGGCGGTGCTGGTGGTGTGCTGGCAGGTGGAGTACCCGTTCCTGCCCCGGCACCTGACGCTGCTGTCCACGCTCACCATCGGCGTCCCGGCGTTCTTCCTGGCGCTGGCCCCCAACAAGGAGCGGGCGCGGCCGCACTTCGTGCGCCGGGTGATGCGGTACTCGATACCGGGCGGGCTGCTGGCCGGGGTGGCGACCTTCGTGACGTATCTGCTGGCCCGGCACCACTACACGGGCGCGGGCGCGCTGTCCGCCGAGACCAGCGCGGCCACCCTGACCCTGTTCCTGATATCGATGTGGGTCCTCGCCATCATCGCCCGCCCCTACACCTGGTGGCGGCTGGCCCTGGTGGCCGCGATGGGCGTCGCCTTCCTCTTCGTCCTGACCGTCCCCTGGCTCCAGGACTTCTTCGCCCTGCGCCTGGTCGGCAACGTCATGCCGTGGACGGCGGTCGGAGTGGCGGTGGTGGCGGCGGCCGCCCTGGAACTCGTGTGGAGATGGGTCGGCCGCCGCTTCCCGGTGTGAGGGTTACTGCACGTCGACCGCGTCGGCCGCGGAGGTGACGGCGGCCGTGGTGGAGACGCCCGCGTAGACGTAGCGGTAGGAGCCGTCGACCGAGGCGGTGACGGTGGTCTTCAGCTTGCCGGCGGAGTCCGTCGTGACGGTCTTCAGCGTGGTGTAGGTGCTGGAGCCCTTCTTGGCGAACTGGAGCTTCACGGACTGCGCCCCGTAGCCGTAGTACTTGTTGTAGTCCCAGCTCGCGCGGGTCAGGGTGCCGGTGACCGTGATGGTCTTGCCCTTCTTGACCGGCTCGGGAGCGGCGTCGGTGGTGAGCTTCGAGTAGCGCAGCAGGCTGGTGGTGGCCAGGCCGCCCGCGTCCTTGAAGCCGACCTTGCTGTAGTCGGGGCTGGAGGGGTTCTGCCCGTTGAAGGCGGTCGCCTCGGCGGCCACCGACCACTTGCCGGCGTCGGAGGCGGTCAGCTCGCCCTCGCCCGGGTAGATGTCGACGGTGCCGGTGCAGGTGAGCGTGGTGCTCGTGGCGACCTTGCAGGTGGCGAAGTCGTCGCCCTCGACCGTGGCGGTCGGGTCGTCCAGCGAGCCCCGGTAGAGGTAGGCGTCGCTGTAGAAGTCGGCCGCGGTCGCCTTCACGTCGCTGCCATGGGTCAGTGTGTACGAGTAGGTCGCGCTGACCTTGCTGGTGGTGCCGACCTTGATCGACGAGGCGATCTTCAGGTTCGAGAAGCTGACGTTCATCGTGTACGGCGTGGCCGGGGCGGCGTGCGCGGCCGGAGCGGCGAAGGCCGAAAGAGCCAGGGCGCCGGTGACGGCAGCAACGGTGGCACGTATGCGCATGTGCGGTTCCCTCTGAGGGAGAAGTGATCGGTGAGTCGGTCGACTCGGGTGATCAGATCCGTGAGGGGTGCCGCCAGTTGTACGGGCGGGGCGTTTCTTGACCTGAATTTGCTTACTCATTGCCTGGTCAAGGGCCCCGCCCGCTCACCTCTCGCGCGCTACTGCCGGATTACTTCACGTCGACGAAGTCGGCGGTCGAGTCGATCGCCGGGGTGGTCGAGGTACCCGCGAAGCTGTAGCGGAAGTAGCCGTCGGCGGACGCCTTGACGGTGGTCTTCAGGTTGCCCTTGAGGTCCGTCGTGACGGTCTTCAGCGTCGTGTAGGCGCTGGCGCCCTTCTTCTTGAACTGCAGCTTGACGGGCTGCTTGGTGTAGCCGTGGTACTTGTTGTCCTCCCAGTTGGCGCGGGTCAGGGCGCCGGTGACCGTGATGGTCCTGCCCTTCGCGACCGGCTCCGGGGAGGCGTTGACCGTCTGGCGGGAGTACCGCTGGAGCAGGGTGGAGCCGAGGCCGCCCTTGTCGGCGACGCCGACCTTGGAGGGGTCCGGGTTCTCCCCGTCCTGGCCGTTGTAGGCGATGGCGAGCGCGCCGCCCTTCCAGCCACCGGCGTCGGAGTTCCACAGCTCGCCGTCGGCCGGGTAGATGTCGACCTTGCCGGTGCACTTCGCCGTGGTGTCCGTGACCACCTTGCAGGTGGCGGGCAGGTCACCGAACAGCAGGTTGTCCGGGTTGTCGAACGAACCCTTGTAGAGGTACGGGCCGTTGAGGAAGTCGTCGGCCGTGATGTCGACGTCCGCGCCGTGGGTCAGCGTGTAGGTGACCGTGGTGGCGACGTGGTTGGTGGTGCCGACCTTGATGGCCTTGGCCACCTTGAACTGCGAGAAGGTGACGTTCAGGTCGTACGGCGTGCCACCGCGGACGCCCTTGACGCCCTGCTTGCCGGCGGCGGCGTGCGCCCCCTTGACGATCTTCACGGCCTCCGTGCGGTACGCGGAGGCGCCGCCGTCGGCGTGTGCGGCCGGGACGGCGAGGGCGGAGAGGGCCAGGGCGCCGGTCACGGCGGCCACTGAGGCGCGAATACGCATGTGCGTTCCCCTGTGTTGTGGGGCCCCGGTGGTCACCGCGTCCCGAGGAACGCGTGGGTCCGGTGAGGCCCCTCTGATCGTGTGAGCCTGTTGGCTCACACGATCAGACGTGCGATCCGCGGGGACGGTTGTACGAATCTCGAAGATTCTGCGACCGATTCGTGAATCCCCAGTTCGAGCGGGGTGATTCAGTCGAACCAGCGGTCCCGCGCCAGTTCCTCCGTACGGGACGGGTCCTCCAGGAGCGCGGCCACCTCGAAGCGACGGGGCCACTGGCCGGAGGCCCAGGCGAGGCTGGCGGCGACGCCTTCCAGGGTGGCCGCGTGGAGGACGCCGTCGTCGGTGAGACGCCAGTCGATCTCGACACCGTCCACGACGAGTTCGTCGTGCTCGACATAGCCGGCCGGAGTGCCCGGACCGAGCAACACCCGTACCGCCTGTGGGACTTCGTGCTCGACGCCCTCGGAGTCCACCGCGCCGGTGACGGACTCGCTCAGCCGCCGCACCTGGAACAGCTCGGCCAGCGCGGCGGCCAGGGACGGCCGTACCGGCAGCAGCGGCACTCCGGAGGTGAAGGGCAGCAGGTCGGGCGAGTCGACGACCACCGCGTCCCGCGCGTCCACCACGACCGCGAGCCCGTCACGCACCGCCCGCAGCTCGTCGGGGAGGGTGACCTGCTCCGGGTCCAGGTCGGCCAACGCGCTGTAGAGACCGTGCAGTTGTACCGGGCTGACCGGACGGCCGGGGTCCGCCAGCCGGTCGAGGAGTTCGGCGGCGCCGCCCGGCTCGTCCAGCAGCGCGGCCACCGAGGTGCGCACCCCGAGGGCGCGGAGGACCTGCTCGTCGTGGAAGCCGGTGGCGTCCGCCTCGTCGTACAGACCGCGCAGCAGCGGGTCGCCGCCGGCGGCCAGCAGTCCCGCCGGGCGGCGGCCGTCGAGCACCGGGTGCCCGCGCAGCCACCAGGCGGTGTAGGGCCGCACGACCTCGTGGGTGCCGTCCGGGAGGAGGACGCGGACCGGCTGGACGAGGGCGTCGCGCAGCGGGGGCTGGGCCAGCAGGGCGAGCGCCTCGGGCCAGCGGTCGTCGTCCACCAGGTCCAGGTCGCGCACGGCGACGAGTTCGGTGGCGACGGGCGGCACCGGGCTGTCGGGGAAGCGGTCGAGGATGTCCTCGGACCACACGTCGACGGCGTCCAGCAGCCCGGCGTCGTCGGGTTCGGCGAAGTCGCTGTCGCGGGGCTCCAGTTCGTCCGGGTCGAGGACCACGTCGGTGGCGCGGACCAGGGCGAAGTCGGCGAGCACCCCGCAGGCGGCGAGCGGCTGCCCGCCCCACTTCTCGGCCAGCTCGGCGTCGACGGCGGCAAGTTCGCCCTCGCGGATCACGCGGGCGAACGGGCTCCCGGGCAGGACCAGTTCACCGGCCGGGGCGAGTTCGCCGTCCTCGTCGGGCAGGGCGAGCGCGCCGAGCCAGGGCTCGTCACCGGGCTCCAGCCCCGCGTCGCGGACCAACGCCAGGACGGTGTCGGCGAGTTCCTCGGCGTCCGGGGCGTCC
The DNA here is from genome assembly GCF_002154615.1 of Streptomyces recifensis. Classification (NCBI taxonomy): domain Bacteria; kingdom Bacillati; phylum Actinomycetota; class Actinomycetes; order Kitasatosporales; family Streptomycetaceae; genus Streptomyces; species Streptomyces recifensis. The sequence continues at coordinate 549 of NZ_MUNH01000379.1, read as the reverse complement.
TCCTCCCACATCACTCCGCCGTCGTCGTCCAGCGAGGCGGCGACGGCCGCGCGGACCTGCGGGGTGGTGAGCACCGCGCGCGGGGTGGCGGGCAGCGCCCCCAGCTTCTCCAGCAGCGGGTGGGCGGCGTCCGCGTGGGCCATCTTCAGGCCGAGCCGGCCCAGCACCTCGGCGTCCGGCGTGGTGGCGTCCGGGGCGGGCAGCAGCACCTGGCGGGGACCGATCGTGGTCCGGCCGGTCCCGGCGAGCGGCACGGGCAGCCCGGACAGCCGCTCGGGGTCGACCCCGGTGAGGCTGTCGTAGAGCCGCCACCACCACTCGGGCTCCTTCTCCAGACCCGCGAGCCGGTCCACGGCGTCGGCCAGCGGCAGCCGGGACACGCCGAGCGCGCGCAGCTCCGGACGGCGCTCCAGGCCGGCGGGCAGCAGGGTCGGCAGCACCTCGGCGAGGACGCGCACGGTGTCCGCGCCCGCGCCCTCCACGATCTCGGCGTCCCTGGGGCGCAGCGCCTCGGGCAGTTCGTCGTCGCCCCGCGGGGGCAGCGCCGGC
>NZ_MUNH01000378.1:0-9423 GCF_002154615.1 Streptomyces recifensis | reverse complement strand
CAGCGGGAGGGCGCGGACACCGGCCCGCCCCCGGAGTCCGCGCCCTCCCGCTGGGCGGCGGAGTGCGGGGTGCGGCGGGGGCCCGCGTCGTCACCGACGTGCACACAGCCGGAGGCGGCTGCCGCGGCCAGCACCGCGACGACCAGACGGACGGGTACGTACAAGCGGCGCACGACGGCCACCTCCGACAGCGGGGAATCGGGAACGCCCTGCCCAACTCCCGCCGCACGCGGGAGGACACGCCACCGTCCCGGCCGGCCGAAGCGCGGCGGACCGCGCGTACACGCCCCGCGCCGGGCGCCCTTGGCCGACAATGGCCGTGTGCTGGAGATGACACGCGACAGGTTCGAAGAGCTGGTGAGCGAGGCCCTGGACCAGATCCCGCCGGAACTGACGCGGGTCATGGACAACGTGGCCGTCTTCGTGGAGGACGAACCCTCCGCCGACGACCCCGAACTGCTCGGCCTCTACGAGGGCACCCCGCTCACCGAGCGCGGCGAGTGGTACGCCGGGGTCCTCCCGGACCGCATCAGCATCTACATGGGCCCCACCCTGCGGTACTGCGGAAGCGCCGAGGAGGTCGTCCACGAGGTGGCCGTCACCGTCGTCCACGAGGTCGCCCACCACTTCGGCATCGAGGACGCCCGGCTGCACGAGCTGGGCTGGGGCTGACCACCCCGCATGTCCGGGCGTTCGTACGGGCATACGGCACCAATGCCCAAAGTCCCCGCCGCTTCCGTCCCGGACCCGCCCCGCGAGCGGAAGTGGTGGCATCTGCCGCGCCGGACGGGCAGCGGCCGGTGGCTGAGGGCGTTGGGCCTGACGGGGGTCGTGCTCGTCGGGGCCTGGCTGGGCCTGCTGGTCGTCGGCAGCGTACGGACCCCGGTCGGCCCGATGGACACCACCATGGCCCTGCGGCCCTCGCTCAGCGGCGGCACCAAGGTCAACGTCTCCCCGCTCGGCGCGCTGACCCTGGACAGCCATGTCGCGCCCGTCCGGCTGGACGTCGACGTGGACCAGCTCGACCCGGGCCGCGCGCAGGCGCTGGTCGACCACCCCGAGCGGCTGTCCGGGCTCCAGGACGAGGTGGCCCGTGACGTCGAGCGCGGCACGCTCGACCTGGCGCTGCGCTCGTGCGTGGCCGTCGTCACCGGCGCGACCGCGCTCGGCCTCGCGGTATACCGCCGGACGCGCCCCGCGCTGGCGGCCGGCGGTCTCGCCCTGGCGCTGCTCGCGGCCTGCGGGGTGTCGGCGTGGGCCACCTGGAATCCGAAGTCGGTACTGGAGCCCAAGTTCTCCGGCCTGCTCTCCTCGGCGCCGTCCGTGGTGGGCAACGCCCGCAGCATCGTCACCGACTTCGACGTCTACCAGCAGGAGCTGGCCCGTCTGGTGACCAACGTGACCAAGCTGTACGACGTCGCCTCCACACTCCCCGCCTACCAGCCCGACCCCTCCACGCTCCGGGTCCTGCACGTCTCCGACATCCACCTCAACCCGGCCGCGTGGAAGATCATCGGATCGCTGGTCGACCAGTACAAGGTGGACGTGATCGTCGACTCCGGCGACACCATGGACCACGGCACCTCGGCGGAGAACGGCTTCCTCGACCCGGTGAAGGACCTGGGCGTGCCGTACGTCTGGGTCAGGGGCAACCACGACTCGCGGGCCACCCAGCGCTATCTGGAGGGCATCAAGAACGCGCACGTGCTGGACGAGGGCGACGCCGAGACGATCGCCGGGGTGCGCTTCGCGGGCACCGGCGACCCCCAGTTCACCCCCGACCGCTCCCGGGCGACCGGCGGGGACGCGGCGGAACGGCTCGCGGGCGCCCGGCTCGCCTCGGCGCTGCGGGACCAGAAGGCCAAGGGCACCCCGGTGGACATCGCGGTGGCGCACGAACCGGTGGCCGCCGCCGAGACCGACGGCACGGTGCCGCTGGTGCTCTGCGGGCATCTGCACACGCAGGGCACCAAGATCCTCCCGCTGGGCACCCGGCTGCGCCGCGAGGGCTCGACCGGCGGCAGCGGACTGCGCGCGGTGGAGGGCCAGTACCCGGCACCGATCGAGGCGTCGGTGCTCTATCTGGACCGGGACACCCGCCGGCTCCAGGCATGGGACGCGATCAAGCTGGGCGGCCTAGGGCGGACCACGGCCGAGGTCAGCCGGCATCTGGTGCAGCGCTGAATCCCGGGCCCGGCGTCCGCACGGCGGCGAAGGGTTTTGCCCATACCGCTCACGATCCCCTATGCTGCACACGTCCCCGACGCGCCGCGATGCGGCGCCCAGGCGGGCCGATAGCCCTCATCGTCTAGCGGCCTAGGACGCCGCCCTTTCAAGGCGGTAGCACGGGTTCGAATCCCGTTGGGGGCACCACAGCGGACTTGTCATGAAGGCCCGCCCTGATCCAGGGCGGGCCTTCGTGTTTCCCCACGTCCGGGCCCCGCTCGCCGCCGAAAAGCGCGGTACGGAGCACCGCCCCTGCTCTGATACGCTTCTCCAGCGACGTCAGCCCAGCAGATGCGCACCTCACCCCGGTGGGAAACGCGTTGGGAAGGCCCGCAACCTTGTGCGACACTGTCGTACAGCGCCTGGTCCTGTGGAGCAGTTTGGAGTGCTCGCCACCCTGTCAAGGTGGAGGCCGCGGGTTCAAATCCCGTCAGGACCGCTGAGGTTTCACGTGAAACCTCGTGGCTGGGTAGCTCAGTTGGTACGAGCGATCGCCTGAAAAGCGATAGGTCGCCGGTTCGACCCCGGCCCCAGCCACAACCGCCCGATCCGGGCCGAACCCCCTCCAGTTCGCGGAGGGGGTTCTTGCGTTTCCGGGCCCCTGCGAGCGCGGTTGCAGGCGAGTAGCGCGGGACTAGAGTGAAAAAGCATCGATTCGTGGGGAAATCACCCAAGGGGGCGTTCCATGCCCGCCACGACCAGAAAACGGACGGCCGCCCTGTGTTCGGTCTTCATGGCCGCCGGTGTCGTCCTCGCTCCGATCGGCTTCCAGCAGGCAGCCTCGGCCGCGCCCGCTCCGTCCCACGTCAGTACGACGGCCAAGGCGCCCACCTCGCAGGGGGACTATCAGCGCGGGTTCCGGGACGGGTTCAAGTCCGGGTACCGCGACGGCCGGCACTGCCATCACCACGGTGACCACCACGACGGGAAGGGCACCTCGCTGAAGGACCCGCGCCGTGACTACCAGCAGGGATTCAGGAACGGCTACAAGTCGGGCTTCCGGCTCGGCCTGAACTCCTGCTGACCCCCGGGCCACCCGCGCGGCGACCCCCCGCGTCAATTCATTCGCGCGGAATTTCCCCGAGGTGAGATCCTGGATCGCGTATGTCTACGCATCCCGCCCCCGCCTTGGGGTCTCTCGCCTCCCGTCTGACCGAGCTGTCGCTGCGTGACGCGCACCGGCTCGGGCGTCGGCTCGAAGGCGCACGCAAGATCCGTAAGCCGGAGGCGCGTGCCGCCGTGCTGGCCGAGCTGGAGGGGGAGGTCGACAAGGCCGCCTCCCGGATGGCCGAACGACGCTCCCGCGTGCCCTCGGTCAGCTACCCCGAGCAGCTTCCGGTCAGCCAGAAGAAGGACGCGATCGCGGCCGCCATCCGCGATCATCAGGTCGTCATCGTGGCCGGTGAGACCGGCTCCGGCAAGACCACGCAGATCCCCAAGATCTGCGTGGAGCTGGGCCGGGGCCTGCGCGGGATGATCGGGCACACCCAGCCCCGCCGGATCGCCGCCCGTACCGTCGCGGAGCGCGTCGCCGACGAGCTGCACACCCCGCTCGGCGAGACCGTCGGCTGGAAGGTCCGCTTCACCGACCAGGTGAACCCGGACGCCACCTTCATCAAGCTGATGACCGACGGCATCCTGCTGGCGGAGATCCAGAACGACCGCGAGCTGCGCGCCTACGACACGATCATCATCGACGAGGCCCACGAGCGGTCCCTCAACATCGACTTCCTGCTGGGCTACCTCGCGCAGTTGCTGCCGAAGCGGCCGGACCTGAAGGTCGTCATCACCTCGGCGACCATCGACCCCGAACGGTTCTCCCGGCACTTCGGCGACGCACCGATCATCGAGGTCAGCGGGCGGACGTACCCGGTGGAGGTGCGCTACCGGCCGCTGCTGGAGGAGGACTCCTCCGACGCCGACCGGGACCAGATCACCGCGATCACCGACGCCGTCGAGGAACTGATGGGCGAGGGTCCCGGCGACATCCTCGTCTTCCTCTCCGGCGAGCGGGAGATCCGGGACACCGCGGACGCGCTGGAGAAGAAGAAGTACCGCTCGACCGAGGTGCTCCCGCTGTACGCGCGGCTCTCGCACGCCGAGCAGCACCGGGTCTTCCAGCAGCACACCGGGCGCCGGATCGTGCTGGCGACGAACGTCGCCGAGACCTCGCTGACCGTGCCCGGCATCAAGTACGTGATCGACCCCGGCTTCGCCCGGATCAGCCGCTACAGCCACCGCACCAAGGTCCAGCGGCTGCCCATCGAGCCGGTCTCGCAGGCCAGCGCCAACCAGCGCAAGGGCCGCTGCGGCCGTACCTCCGACGGCATCTGCATCCGGCTGTACTCCGAGGACGACTTCCTCGCCCGGCCGGAGTTCACCGACGCCGAGATCCTGCGCACCAACCTCGCCTCCGTCATCCTCCAGATGACCGCGGCCGGCCTCGGGGACATCGAGAAGTTCCCCTTCATCGACCCGCCGGACCACCGCAACATCCGCGACGGCGTCCAGCTGCTCCAGGAGCTGCACGCGCTCGACCCGGCGCAGAAGGACCCGCGCAAGCGGCTCACCGACACCGGCCGCAAGCTCGCCCAGTTGCCCGTCGACCCGCGCCTGGCCCGGATGGTGCTGGAGGCCGCGAAGAACGGCTGTGTCCGCGAGGTCATGGTCATCGCCGCCGCCCTGTCCATCCAGGACCCGCGCGAGCGCCCGGCCGACAAGCAGACCCAGGCCGACCAGCAGCACGCCCGCTTCCGCGACGAGACCAGCGACTTCCTGGCCTACCTCAACCTGTGGCGGTATCTGCGCGAGCAGCAGAAGGAGCGCGGCTCCTCCTCGTTCCGCCGGATGTGCAAGCAGGAGTACTTGAACTTCCTGCGGGTGCGCGAGTGGCAGGACATCTACCTCCAGCTCCGCACGGTCGCCAAGCAGATGGACATCCATCTCAACGAGGACGACGCCCCCGCCGACCGCGTCCACGTCTCCCTCCTCGCGGGCCTGCTCTCCCACGTCGGGATGAAGGACGTGAAGGACGGCAACAAGAACGAGTACCTGGGCGCCCGCAACGCCAAGTTCGCGGTGTTCCCCGGCTCCTCGCTGTTCAAGAAGCAGCCCAAGTTCCTGATGTCCGCCGAGCTGGTGGAGACCTCCCGCCTCTGGGCCCGCGTCAACGCCAGGATCGAGCCCGAGTGGGTCGAGCCGCTCGCCGGCCACCTGCTGAAGCGCACGTACAGCGAACCGCACTGGGAGAAGGACCAGGCGGCCGTGATGGCGTACGAGAAGGTGACGCTGTACGGCGTGCCGATCGTCGCCCAGCGCAAGGTGAACTACGGGCGGATCGACCCCGAGGTCTCCCGCGAGCTGTTCATCCGCAACGCCCTGGTCGAGGGCGACTGGCGCACCCACCACAAGTTCTTCGCCGACAACCGCAAGCTGCTCAGCGAGGTCGAGGAGCTGGAGCACCGGGCGCGGCGCCGGGACATCGTCGTGGACGACGAGACGCTGTTCGACTTCTACGACCAGCGGGTGCCCGAACCCGTCGTCTCCGGGGCCCACTTCGACTCCTGGTGGAAGCGGAAGCGGCACGAGCAGCCCGAATACCTGGACTTCGAGCGGGAGATGCTCATCCGGGAGTCGGCAGAGGCGGTCACCAAGGCCGACTATCCCGACACTTGGCGCCAGGGCGAGCTGAAGTTCCGGGTGACCTACCAGTTCGAGCCGGGTGCGGACGCCGACGGTGTGACCGTCCACATCCCGCTCCAAGTGCTCAACCAGGTCACCGACGAGGGCTTCGACTGGCAGATCCCGGGGCTGCGCGAGGACGTCGTCACCGAGCTGATCCGCTCGCTGCCCAAGCCGATCCGCCGCAACTACGTCCCCGCGCCGAACTACGCCAAGAAGTTCCTGGAGCGGGCGGTGCCCCTCCAGGAGCCGCTGGCGACGACCATGGCACGTGAGCTGAAGCGCATGGTGGGCGTGCCCTTCGACGCCGAGGACTTCGACTGGGCGAAGGTGCCGGACCACCTGAAGGTCACCTTCCGGATCGTGGACGAACGGCGCCGCAAGCTGGCCGAGGACAAGGATCTGGAGGCGCTCAAGCTCCAGCTGCGCCCGAAGGCCCGCAAGGCGATCTCGCAGGCGGCCGCCGCCACCGCGTCCCGGCAGGGCGGGCCCTCGCTGGAGCGCTCGGGCCTGACCGACTGGTCGATCGGCACCCTCAGCCGGGTCTTCGAGACCCGCAGGGCCGGGCAGCCGGTGAAGGCGTACCCGGCGCTGGTGGACGACGGCGACACCGTCTCGGTCCGTCTCTTCGACACCGAGGAGGAGCAGGCCGAGGCGATGTGGAAGGGCGTACGCCGGCTGATCCTGCGCAACATCCCGGTGAACCCGGCGAAGTTCGCCTCCGACAAGCTGACCAACGCGCAGAAGCTCGCCCTGTCCGCCAACCCGCACGGCTCGGTGCAGGCCCTGTTCGACGACTGCGCGATGGCGGCGGCCGACAAGCTGATCGCGGACTTCGGCGGTCCGGTGTGGGACGAGGAGTCGTACCGGAAGCTCTACGACAAGGTGCGGGCCGACATCGTGGACACCACCGTGCGTGCGGTGGGCCAGGTGCAGCAGGTGCTGGCCGCCTGGCAGGCGTGCGAACGGCGCCTGAAGGCCGTCTCCAGCCCCGCGCTGCTGGCCAACCTCGCCGACGTACGGCAGCAGTTGGACGCGCTGGTGAAGCCCGGCTTCGTGACCTGGGCGGGGATCGCGCGGCTGCCGGACCTGATGCGCTACCTGGTGGCCGCCGACCGGCGTCTGCAGCAGATGCCGGGCAACGTCCAGCGGGACACCACCCGGATGCAGAAGGTCCACGAGATGCGGGACGAGTACGCCTGGCTGCTCGAGCAGCTTCCCCAGGGCCGGCCGGTACCCAGGCAGGTGCTGGACATCCGCTGGATGCTGGAGGAGCTGCGGGTCAGCTATTTCGCCCACGCACTGGGCACCGCGTACGCCATCTCCGACAAGCGGATCGTGAAGGCGATCGACGCTGCCGTACCGTAATCGCGCGATCGCACCGGGTGAGTTCGACCCGGGCACCCGGACTCCTGTACAGTCCTTCTCGCAGCGCAACACAGAAGTGAAGCGCCGCACCAGATGGTCCTGTGGAGCAGTTTGGAGTGCTCGCCACCCTGTCAAGGTGGAGGCCGCGGGTTCAAATCCCGTCAGGACCGCAGCAAAGAGAAGGGCCCCCGGATTTCCGGGGGCCCTTCCGCCGTTCCCGGGACCCGCAGGCGCCCTGTGCGGCCCGCGGAGGTGGCGCGGGGCGGCATCGGCCCCGCGCGAGGCGCGGGCGCCCCTGAGGGCGCACCTCGCGACCGGCCCGCCCTGCCGACGCCTCACCCGGCCGCTGCCCCAACACCCGTTCCCGCAGGGGGCGGTGAGACGGGAGAGCGTCAATAGCGCACCCGCGCAGCGGACAACAAGCGTCTTCGCGTGTGACGGGTGTCACGGCATGAGTTTTTGAAACCCAGGTTTTTACCGCTGCCCTACAACAGGTCAATTTAATATGTGCAATTGCACTCTCCCCGAGGGTGGCCCGCCGGGCTCCCGGAGCGGGTGCGGGGCACTTCCCACAGCCCTCCCCAGACTCCGACAAGGCCGCTCACACGGGGGGCCGGCGGGCACCCGTGAGCGCACAAAAAAGATCGCGCTGGACCCGGCGGAGTCCAGCGCGACCTATGACGCACTCGGTGCCACGTGCCTTCGGAGTTCGTCCGGCGTGGGCATGGGGCCTGTTGGGGCAGGCCCGCGTCGTTGTGGAGCTAGGGTTCGGGCGCTTCGACCGGTTGGGGGGCCGGTCGTTTTGCCCGGTTGTTCAGTTGTTATGCCTCGCTGCGCTGCTGCGGGATGCCCGCGAGCAGGGCGCGGACCTCCGCCTCGCGGTAGCGGCGATGCCCGCCGAGCGTGCGGATCGACGTGAGCTTGCCGGCCTTCGCCCACCGCGTGACCGTCTTGGGGTCGACACGGAACATGGTGGCGACCTCAGCCGGGGTCAGCAGCGGCTCGGCATCAGGGGTGCGAGCGGTCATGAGCGGCCTCCTCGGGAGAACCGAACCTTCTCGGTTCATTCCTCTAAATTCTGCACCTTGACCCGCGTTGCCCGAAATGGCGGACGCGAGTCGAGTCGGTTATAGGACGAACGGCTTGTCCTCGGCACTACAACTACACCATCTGTCCAGCCGCGTCGGCCAAACCGATGGAATTGCCCTCCCAGGTGTTCATCCACGACGGAAGCCGATGGACCATGCCATAGCGGACAGTCACGCCGACGTGACGATCAGTCACATGGCGCTCGGGAGTCACAAGACCCCCCAAAGCTAGCAATGCGGAGAATCCGCCCATAGTGGAGCACAGATGGGCAGACGGAGTCCTCCCCGGACTCCTTGTCCTATTTTGGCACGAGGAGTGGCAAGAGACGCAAGGGCCGTGTAAGTGCCGTCCATCACCCAATGAGGCAAAAGCCCGGTTCGAGGCCAACGCCCCGTCAAACGGTCCAAGTTCCGTAGACCGTACGCTGTTCGAGCCCATTTCGACCGTGACGTGCGTCACCCCGGACGGGCTCAGTTCGCCGAGCGCAGGTCCCGGATCGAGCGCCAGCGGGTCGCGAGACGGGTGTAGGCGAGAGTCGCGGCACTCTCGTCGCCCCGGCGCAGCGCGTCGATGCCGGCGGCCACGTCCGCCGCCGAGTGGTCCTCCTCCAGCGTCCCGCCCGGCACCGCGTGCACCAGCCCGCCGTAGTCCAGCTCCACCACCGAACGCGGGTGGAACTCCTCCAGCCAGCGGCCGACGTCCAGCACGCCGTCGATCAGCGGGCTCTCCCGTACGGTGTCCTGGAGCGTGCGCAGCGCCCGCGCCACCCGACGCCGGGCCTGCACCATCGGCGTGCGGTAGCGCAGCAGGGCCGGGGTCTCGCCGCTGCGCGGCTCGAAGCGGCGCTCCTCGTCGGCGACCAGGACGAACCAGTTCAGCGGGATCTGCCAGGTCGCCCCGCGAATCCAGGGGCGCGCCTCGGGATTGCGCTCCAGCCAGCGCTCGTAGTCCTGGGCCGCCTGGTCGCGCACCAGGGGCGGCAGCACCGCGTCCAGCACCGGGGTGGGCAGCTCCTCTCCCAGGCCCGCCAGCGCCTGCCAGCCGCGCAGCCGGGTGCGC
>NZ_MUNH01000377.1:0-1441 GCF_002154615.1 Streptomyces recifensis | reverse complement strand
CCGCCCGCAGCGGCCGGCGAGAAGGCAAGTCGAATGCATCGTAGAAACAAAAGTCGCCGGACCGAGGACGGATACCCCCCGGCGCGGCCCCGCCCCAAGACGCACCGCACCCGTACCCAGCCGAACTCAACGGGCCTGCAACAATGACAGCGTGACCCGCGCTTCCTTGAACAAGCAGCCCCACGAAGTCGCCGAGATGTTCGACGACGTGGCGGAACGGTACGACCTCACCAACGACGTGCTGTCACTTGGCCAGGACCGCCGCTGGCGCAAGGAGGTGGCGAAGGCGGTGGACGCCCGCCCCGCGCAGAAGGTGCTGGACCTCGCGGCGGGCACGGCGACGTCGTCGCTCCCGTTCGCGAGGGCGGGCGCCTATGTGGTCCCGTGCGACTTCTCCCTGGGCATGCTCCAGGTGGGCAAGAAGAAGCACCCGTGGCTCTCGATGACGGCGGGGGACGCGACGAGGCTCCCGTTCAGGGACGACACCTTCGACGCCGTGACGATCTCCTTCGGCCTGCGCAACGTCCAGGACACGGACGCCGCGCTGAGCGAGCTGTACCGGGTGACGAAGCCGGGCGGCAGGGTGGTGATCTGCGAGTTCTCGCACCCCACGTGGACCCCGTTCCGCACGGTGTACACGGAGTACCTGATGAGGGCGCTCCCCCCGGTCGCACGGTCGGTGTCGTCGAACCCGGACGCGTACGTGTACCTGGCGGAATCCATCCGCGCCTGGCCCGACCAGCCCGCGCTGGCGGAGAAGCTCCAGAAGGCCGGCTGGTCGAAGGTGGCCTGGCGCAACCTGACCGGAGGCGTGGTGGCCCTGCACCGGGGCTTCAAGCAGCTCTGACCGCTCAGCGTCCGATCATCTCGAACGCGTCCCCGGGCTCCCCGAGTTCCCGCTGCAGCCCCCCGGAGGGCGGCGCGGGCAACCGGGGTTCCCGCACACCCCCGCCCCCTTCGCCCTCTCCGAAGTCGAACCACACGTAGACGACGGAGTCAGGCGGGACTTCCGCACCGGGCGCGGGGAACTGCCGTACGACGTAGTCCACGACGACCCCCGCGAACTCGGGCCGGTCCGGCGCGTTGAGGAACAGCCCGCGGGCGCGAGCGGCCGCGCGGGCGTCCACGGCCATGAGCCCGACAAACCGAGGCACGCGCACCTCGGGCGTTCTGGGTGGTATGTGCACTGATGTCACCCCCTGCGGTACTGGCAGGGTAACTCCGGGAAAGAGCACCCGGAAATGACATCTCTCTTTCTGTGACAATCAACTACACGGAGTCACAACTCAAGGGAGTAGCAAAGCCCTTGCCGCTCGGAAGCGGGAGTGACGAACCGCTCGGAGAGCCGCATCCCCAGCCGCTGCGTGACAGCGATCGACCGCTCGTTCTCGGCGTCGACCATGGCGACCACCCGCCGGACCCCGGCGGGTGGTCGCCATGG
>NZ_MUNH01000376.1:417-1097 GCF_002154615.1 Streptomyces recifensis | reverse complement strand
TGGTGGTCGGCGAGGACGGCTGCTTCACCGGCGAGGTGGAGTACTACGCGTACGGCCCCACCAAGGCCGAGGCCATCCGCGAGCTGGCCGCCTCCGAGGGGTACGACCTCGACCGCAGCTTCGCCTACAGCGACTCCGCCACCGACCTGCCCATGCTTCAGGCCGTAGGCCACCCGCACGCCGTCAACCCCGACCGCGCGCTGCGCCGGGAGGCGGTCTCGCGCGGCTGGCCGGTGCTTGAGTTCCGCAAGCCGGTGCGGCTCAAGCAGCGCCTGCCCTCGCTGCACGCACCCCGCCCGGCGGTCGTCGCNNGCCGCGACCGCGGGTCTCGTCTGGTACGCCAGCAAGCGCCGGGGCGCGACCGCCTGACCGGAACTCAGCGGCGTCCAATTGACCCCTGTTTGAACCTAAAAGTAAAGAAGTTCGGCCAGGGGTTTCGCTCGTCACGAGGTTGCAGTACAAAGGTTTTACGGCCTGCGGGACCTGAGGACATCCGAGAGGATTCCCTACCACTACGCATCTGGGCCCCACGGACCTTGCATGAACACCGGGCACCCACGCGACGTCGGACCGTCGATTACGGGCCTGCTGCACCAGGGCCGGGCAAAGACCCCGACCTGATGAGCAACATATCGAGGACGCTTGGTAACCCGGTGAACATGCCAGCGGCGGTACGAGGA
>NZ_MUNH01000376.1:0-396 GCF_002154615.1 Streptomyces recifensis | reverse complement strand
CAGGACGATCCGCTCGGCCGTGCGCGCCACCAGCCCGTTGTGGGAGGTGAAGGGGCGCAGCGCGAGGATCTCGCCGTGCACCACGGCGGCCGTCACCAGCGCGGGCGCGGAGGACCCGGCGATGATCAGCTCCGCGAGGCCGTCCAGGCGTCCGGACACCTCCGGGGCGTCCGGCAGCGGCAGCTCGATGAGCGGCTCGTCCGCGAGTTCGCCCGCCTGGCGCGGCCGGCCGACCTCGTCGGTGTCGCTCGCGGCGGCCACCATGTGCAGCCGGGCCAGCACCCGCAGCGGGGACTGCCGCCAGATGGACAGCAGTTGCCCGGCCTCGGCGGTGAGCCGGAGAGCCGCGCCCATGACGCGTGCCTCGTCGCCGGTGCTGAAGTCGGTGCGGCGCCG